>NZ_FNBX01000010.1 GCF_900102485.1 Desulfovibrio legallii
TGCTGTCCTTATCCGTAAGCCGCTGCGCGGCAACGGCTAAGGCAACGTCATGTGGGAAAGTAGGCCGTCGCCAGAAGAATTTTGCCGGCAGAACAGAACCTCTAACCCGACAGGAACCACTCGCTTACAAGTGGAATACGCAATGGGGTAAGGTCAAAGCACTATCAGCATGTGCGAGACTCTCAGAAAAAGACAGCGTAGAAGCCCTTCCGTCCCCACCGAAAGCTGTACAAAATGGCTTGTACAAAAATTAAGGGGCCACGGTGTAAACCGTAACCCCTTGATTTATCTGGTGGGCAGTGAGGGGCTCGAACCCCCGGCCCCCGCCTTGTAAGGGCGGTGCTCCACCAACTGAGCTAACTGCCCGAAACCGGTGCAGCGTTACTGCGCGCAGAGCTGCGCGGCGGGCAGAATTGTGAAGTTGTTGTTCTGCAGCACGGCAACAGCCTGCTCCACATTGTCAAAGCGGAAGATCATCACGGCGCTTTCGGCCTCGCGGTGGACGAAGGCGTACATGTACTCCACGTTGATGCCGTGGCGGGAGACCAGCTGCAGGACGGAATCCAGGCCGCCCGGGGCATCAGGCACTTCCACGGCCACCACGCTGGTGCGGCCCAGGGTAAAGCCCTTGGCCTTAAGCACGGCCTGGGCTTTCTCGTGATCGCAGACAATCATGCGCAGAATGCCGAAGTCCGAGGTGTCGGCCAGGGAAAGCGCGCGGATGTTGACCCCCGCTTCCGCCAGTGCGTGCGTAACTTCGGCAAGGCGTCCCGCCCTGTTCTCCAAAAATACGGAAAGCTGTTCGGTCATCATGGGGCGATCCTTTGCAACGCTGTGCTGATCAGGCTTTGTGGCTGGTGTCGTCGTTTTTATCCGACGGTTTTTTGTCCTTAGGGGTAATGTCGATCTCGTCCGGTTCCGACGAGGCGCGGCGGAAGTTGCGGATGGCCCGGCCCAGGCCGCCGCCGATTTCCGGCAGCTTGTTGGCGCCGAAGATCAGAAGCACGACCACCAGGATGAGCAACAATTCTTGCATGCCAATGCCGAACATGCGGCAAGCCTCCGTTGGATGTTGGGCTGCGGGCAGCCTGACGGACTGCAACAATAAGCCGGGCGGGGCCCAAGGTCAACCGTGCCCCGCTTCCGGCGCAGGGCGGCGCTGCGGGCCGCCCGTTTATTTGCCCATGGCGTTGAGAAAGTCTTTGTTGGACTTGGTGCCGCGCATTTTGTCCAGCAGAAATTCCATGCTGTCGATGGGCGACATGGGGGCCAGAATTTTGCGCAGAATCCAGACCCGGTTGAGCACGTCGTCGGGCAGAAGCAGGTCTTCCTTGCGGGTGCCCGTGCGGTTGATGTCGATGGCCGGGAAGACGCGCTTTTCTGAAAGGTGGCGGTCCAGGTAAATTTCCATATTGCCCGTGCCCTTGAATTCCTCAAAAATCACTTCGTCCATGCGCGAGCCCGTATCGATGAGGGCCGTGGCGATGATGGTCAGGCTGCCGCCTTCTTCAATATTGCGGGCCGCGCCGAAGAAGCGTTTGGGCCGCTGCAGGGCGTTGGCGTCCAGGCCGCCGGAGAGCACGCGGCCGGAAGAGGGCGTCACGGCGTTGTAGGCGCGGCCCAGGCGGGTGATGGAATCCAGCAGAATGACCACGTCGCGCTTGCGCTCCACCAGGCGCTTGGCCTTTTCGAGAACCATTTCACAGACCTGCACATGGCGCTGGGGGGGCTCGTCAAAGGTGGAGCTGATGACCTCGGCCTTCTGCACGGTGCGCTCCATATCCGTCACTTCTTCGGGGCGTTCGTCAATGAGCAGCACGATGAGGTAGACTTCGGGGCTGTTGGCGTTGATGGCGTTGGCCAGGGACTGGAGCAGGATGGTTTTGCCCGTGCGCGGCGGGGCCACGATGAGCCCGCGCTGCCCGCGCCCGATGGGGGCCATGAGGTCGATGACGCGGTTGGAGAGGTTTTTCTCACCATTTTCCATGACGAGCTGGTGGTCGGGATAGATGGGGGTGAGGTTATCGAACAGAACGAGATTTTTGGCGTGTTCCGGGGGTTCAAAGCCGATTTCCGTGACCTTGAGCAGGGCGAAGTAGCGTTCGCCCTCCTTGGGCGGGCGGATCTGGCCCGAAACGATGTCGCCCTTGCGCAGGGAAAACCGGCGGATCTGCGAGGGCGACACATAGATGTCGTCCGGGCCGGGCATATAGCTGCACAGCGGCGAGCGCAGAAAGCCGAAGCCGTCGGGCAGTATTTCCAGCACGCCGTCGCCGTAAATGGCGCCGTTCTGCGATGCACAGGTGGAAAGCAGTGCGAAGATGAGCTCTTGTTTACGCATGGAGCTGGCGTTTTCAATTTCATACTGCTCGGCCAGGTCCATAAGCTCCTGCATGCTGCGGGTTTTGAGATCCGTTAAACTGAGGGCGCTGTCAGACAACAGTGTGGGAGAGGCTTTCTTTTTGCGCATAACAATCCGATCGTTTAGGACATGTATGCCACATGCAGTGCAAAAGCACTGCAGTGCGTAAGCGGAGAAGATAGGGGACTAAAAAGAGGTGCGAAGATGCGATTAGCCCATCTTTAGCCGTATGGCAAGAAAAATATTCGCGCGATTCTGAAAAAAATTCCGTCCGCGCGGACAGATCAGTGCGAAGCCGCCTCAGGCAACGCGGGCGGCGCGTAGATCTCCAGCAGCTCGTCGCGGATGGCGTCCGCGCTGAGATCCAGCACCTGGGCCAGCTCGCCGGTTACCAGGCTCATGGCCTGCTCCTGCAGGCGGCGCTCGCCGAACGAAAGCTCCTTGCCCCTGCCGATGAGCAGCAGCTCGCGCAGCACCCCGGCCACCACGGCCAGGTCCGGGCTTTTCAGCCGGTCGGAATATTCGCGGAAGCGGCGGTTCCAGTTCTGTCCGGTATAGATGGTTTTTCCCGTATCGGCGCGCAGGGCGTCCAGGATGGCCTGTGCGTGGTCTGCGGGCGTAAGCCTGCGCAGGCCCACATGGGCGGCGTTGTTCACAGGCACCATCAGCGTGACGTTGTTGGCCTGGATGCGTACAATATAGAACTCGCAGGCCACGCCGCCGATAACCTGGCTGTCCACGCGTTCTATTTTGCCCACGCCCTGGGCCGGGTATACCACGAGATCGTCGGAAGTGAACATGATGCCACCGTGCGTTCCAAACGGAACGCTCAGCCCGAAAACCGGGCGCATGTGCGGCTGTACGTCGCGAATGGTTATGAGAAAAATGAGGAGTCTGATGTCGACTCTTCAAAGATGCTAGTCCAAAAGTAGGGAAGAGTCCAGCCCAAAGCCGTAAATCTTTCTGTAGGCGCGGCCCCGGCGCGGATGCGGGCCGGAGCCCCTGCCGCATGGCGGGCGGGCTGCCGCCCCACCCATTCCGCCGTTGCGGCTGCGCTGGCCGCCGCCCGCCGTGGAGGCGTAAGCGCAATTTATTGCGCTGTTAAGCGCCGGAAGGCGCGTGTCGTAAACTTTGAGCATGCCTGTTCTCAAAGGTACTCTGCTCAGCGTGTAGACGGCGCGCCGTTGCGGCTGTTTATTCCGGCGCAGTTCCGGCCTGGCGCGCCAGGCTGGTGGCCGCCTCCAGCCCTTTGCCCGCAAAGGCGAAAAGCACCTCCAGCGCCAGGGGCAGGGCCGCGGCCATGCGGGCGGCCGCAGCGGCTTCGGGGCGGCCCAGCACCCAGTTGGTGACCTCCCCCTGGTGGGGGGGGCGGCCGATGCCCAGGCGCAGGCGGTAAAAATCCGGCGTGCCCAGCTGTTCCGTAATGGATTTAAGGCCATTGTGCCCGGCGTTGCCGCCGCCGCGCTTAAAGCGCAGTTGCCCTGCCGGGATATCCAGCTCGTCATGGGCCACCACCAGCCGCTCCGGCGGCAGGCGGTGCCACGCCAGCAGGGGCTGCACGCTTTGGCCGCTCAGGTTCATGAAGGTCTGCGGCTTGGCTACCAGCCACCAGCCCCCCAGCTCCGGCAGGCGCGCCCGCCACAGCTCACAGGAAAATTTGCCGCCGTTGAGCGCCTCGGCCTGGCCGTCCCGCCGGGCCTTGTCCAGCAGGGCGTCCGCCAGGGCAAAGCCAAAGTTGTGGCGGGTGGCGGCATAGCGCGGGCCGGGGTTGCCAAGGCCCGCCAGCAGTCCTTCATAGCTCATGGTCGTATCCTTCAAAATAAATATGCAAACCCGGCGGGGCAGGGCGCGGACCCGCCGTCGGGCCCGGCGGAATGCTCTGCGGCGGCTGTCGCGCGGGCACAGATCCTTCGCGTGTGGTCACGGCTCCTCTGGCTGCGACGTGTCCTTCAGGTCTGTCTGTTCGCACCCGGATTTTTCGTTTCCGCGCTCAGGCGCAAGGGCAGGCCCTGGTCAGGCGCAGGGGCAGGCCCTGGCCCGCGCAGAAGGCTGCCGCGTGCCGGGCCAGGAAGGTGCAGACCCGCGGCTGCATGGCGGCCAGGTGGCCGCCGCCGGGCAGCCAGACCAGCCTTTTGGCCGGCGCTTCCAGCAGGGCAAACGCGCTGCGGCTCAGGGCCGGCGTGAACAGGGCGTCGTCGGGTGCGGCAAAAAAGCAGAGCGCACAGCGCTGGCGGGGCGGCACCCGTGCCTGGAACAGGCTCGCCAGAAAGGCGAGGGGGTAGCTCCAGCGCGCGCCCCGCCGGGGGGCACGCACGCCGTGCGCCCCGGCCGTGATCCGCCGTACGGAAAGATAGGCCTGCACGGGCAGGGGCAGACGCGGTAAAAGGCGCGCCGCCGCGGCCGTGCAGCGTACAATGCGTTCCCGCTGCCGGGCAAAGGCGGCAAAGCGGGTGATGCCGATGGCTTCTTCCTGCTGCGGCAGGGCGGCGCAGATGGGCAGCGCCGCCGCCAGGCGGGGGCTGGCCGCGGCGTGCGCCAGGGTGAGGATGCCCCCCTGACTGTGGCCGCACACGGCCAGGGCCGTGTGCCCGCGTTGCCGCAGCCAGGCTTCGGCCGTAAAGCCGTTGCCGAGCAGATCGTTGAACGTAAAGCCCACCCGGTGTGGATTGATCCCGTGCCCCGTATGGTGCAGGGCTGCCACGGCCAGGCCCGCCCGGCGCAAAGCCAGGATCAGGGGGCGGTACTGCAGGGGCGAGAGCATGGTGCCGGGATAGAACAGCACAACCCCGGCCCCTGGGTTGGGCCAGTATTCCAGGCTGCAGGCCCGGCGGCCCGGCCCCAGCCTGTGGATGGCGACGGCGAACGGCGGCATGCGTTTTTCCGGTGGCGCTGCGCAAACAAAACGCGCGGAAGAACCGCCAAGGCCCTTCCGCGCGTCTGGGCGCTGCTACGGACGCGCCTAGGCTTCCGCGGCGGCTTCTTCCTCGGCCGGGGCGTCGTCCTTGGCCTTGGCCAGCACGCTCACCACGGCGTAGTTCTGATCGAACACGGCGGCCACGCCTTCGGGCAGCTTGAGGTCCGCCACGTTGACCGTGTCGTTGATGTTCATCTCGCTCACGTCCACCACGATTTTCTTGGGCATGTTCAGCGGCTTGCTCTGGAGGGGGATTTCTTCGCGGTAGGATTCCAGAATGCCGCCCAGCTTCACGCCGCGGGCCACGCCCACGATTTCCAAGGGCACGTCTACGGTGACGGGCTTATCCAGATCCACGCCGTAAAAATCCACATGGGTGAAGGCTTTTTTGTAGGGATGGGTCTGCACCTGCCAGAACATGACGGGATGCACGTTTTTCTGGCCGTCGGCCTCAATTTCCAGGTTGAACACCGTGGTGCGGCCCACTTCCTCAAACAGTTTTTCCAGGGGCAGGGCAGGGATCTGCACGGCCACATTTTCGCCCTTGGGGGTGTAGAAGACGCCGGGGATCAGATTCTGGGCGCGCAGACGGCCGCTGGGGCCTTTGCCGCAGCCTTCGCGCTTCTGCACCGACAATGTTTTTTCAATGCTCATGGTCCACTCCTTGGCTTGCCGCCGCCTGAAACGTGCGGAAAAAGTTCAGTACTGACAAAATGTCCTGGCGCAGGCTACACAAACAACACGCTTACCGAGGAGCCGGTATGGATGTTGTGGATGGTTTTGCCCAGCAGGGCGGCCACGGAAATAACCTGCAGTTTGGGGCAGCGTTCCAGCTTGTCGCCCAGGGGGATGGTATCCGTGACAAAAACCTGAGAAAGCGCCCCGGTGCTGTTGATGCGCTCAATGGCCGGGCCGGAGAGCACGGGGTGCGTGGCGCAGGCCACAATTTTGGTGGCGCCGTTTTTGAGCAGCACCTCGGCCCCGGCGCAGAGGGTGCCCGCGGTGTCGATCATGTCGTCCACCACAATGGCCACCCGGCCCTCCACTTCGCCGATGACGTGCATGGCCTGGGCCTGATTGGGCTTGTCGCGGCGCTTGTCCACGATGGCCAGGGGCGCGTTGAGGCGCTTGGCGTAGGCCCGGGCGCGCTCCACGCCGCCCGCGTCGGGCGAAACGATAACCACGTTGTCCTCGTGCAGCTGGCGCAGGGCGTCCAGCATGACGGGCACGGCAAAGAGATTGTCCACCGGGCAATCAAAGTAGCCCTGAATCTGCCCGGCGTGCAGATCAATGGTGACCACCCGCTCGGCCCCGGAAACGCTGATGAAGTCCGCCACCATTTTGGCGCTGATGGGCGCGCGGGGGCTGACCTTGCGGTCCTGCCGGGCATAGCCGTAATAGGGGATTACGGCCGTAATGCGGCCCGCGCTGGCCCGCTTCAGGGCGTCCAGCATCAGGCAGAGCTGCACCAGATTGCGGTTGACCATGGGTGGGCAGGTGGGCTGCACCACAAACACGTCGTCGCCGCGCACGTTGTCGCCGATTTCGATCCGCAACTCGCCGTCACTGAAGGTGGTGGCCAGGGTGGGCGTCAGCTGACAGCCCAGGTGGTTGCAGATGGCCTTGGCCAGATCCGGATTGGATGACCCGGTGACGATCTTGAGATCGCTGAACATGAACCGTCCCGCCTTGCGCGCCCAGGGGGCATTTACGGTTGGACACGGCCGCATTGGCGGCCTGATGCCGCGCCCGGTTTCGGGCGCGAGGCTGTGGCTGGGATGGAAGGACTCGAACCTTCGAATGACGGAGCCAAAACCCGTTGCCTTACCACTTGGCGACATCCCAGTGCTTCACAGCGTATGCGCGTAGACGCGCCAGCCCTCCTCCTGCAGCAGGGCCGCCGCGGCGCGCGCTTCCACCAGGGCTTCCAGTTGGAAAAGCCCGATTATGGACGAGCCGCTGCCGCTCATGGCCGCCGCAAAGGCGCCCAGGCGCAGCAATTGGGCCTTAATGGCCCCCAGCTGCGGGTGGCGGGCAAACACGACGGCCTCCAGGTCGTTGTGCAGGTCCACCGCCGGCCGCGCCTCGGAGAGAAACGTTCCATTAGCCCCGGCGTCCGCCTTTGTCAAGTCGTTTGGGCCATCGGGCGCGGGCGCTGCCTTTGGAGCGGCGTCAAAGTCCGCGTAGGCCTGGGCCGTGCTGACGCTTGCCGGGGGACAGACCAGCACCAGGCGCAAGCCCGCCAGGTGCGCGCCCGCCGGTTCCACAATTTCGCCCACGCCCCGCACCCGGCAGGGTTTGAGCTCCGGCCCCGGCTGCAAAAAGAAGGGCACGTCCGCCCCCACCCGCAGGCCCACGGCCGTCAGGGCCGCCTGGTCCAGGGGGCGCGGCGCGCGGGCGTTGAGCCAGCGCAAAAGGGCTGCGGCGTCGCTGCTGCCGCCGCCCAGGCCGGAGCCCAGGGGAATGCCCTTGCGCAGCGTGATTTCCAGCCCCGGCAGGTCTGCCGCGTCTGTGGCCGCCGCAAAGGCCGCGTAGGCGCGGGTAAGAGTATTATCCTCCGGGTTCAGTCCCGGCGCATCGCAGCGGACATGCAGCCCGCGGCCCTCCGTCACCCGCAGGCGCAGGCGGTCGCAGGGCCGCGCCAGCGGGCAGAAGAGCGAATCCAGCTCATGGTACCCGTCGGCCCGTCGCCCGATGATGCGCAACCCCAGATTGATCTTGCAGCCGGCTACCAGAATGTTCATGACGCCGCCTTCCCGGCCGTGCCGGTTTACAGAACCTCTACAGTTATATGATCGTTGGTGTAGACGCAGATTTCCGAAGCGATGCGCAGAGATTCCCGGGCCACAGTCTCGGCGTCCAGATTGCTGTGCCGGGTGAGGGCCCGGGCCGCGGCCAGGGCGTAGGGGCCGCCGCTGCCGATGGCGGCCACGTTGTCGTCGGGCTCAATGACGTCGCCCGTGCCTGAGAGCAGCAGGATGTGCTCCTTGTCCGCCAGCAGCAGCATGGCCTCCAGCTTGCGCAGGTATTTGTCCTTGCGCCACTCCTTGGTCATTTCCACGGCGGCGCGCGCCATGTGCCCGCGCAGCTCCTTGAGTTTGGCCTCAAACAATTCAAAAAGGGTGAAGGCGTCGGCCGTGGCCCCGGCAAAACCCGCCAGAATCCGGCCGTCGTCCAGGCGGCGCACTTTCTGCGCGCCGTGCTTCATGATCATGTTCTGACCCAGGGTCACCTGGCCGTCTCCGGCCAGCGCCGTCCGCCCGTTGGCGCGGACAGCCAGAATGGTTGTGGCGTGCGTGTCCATCAGTTCGATTCCCACAGTTCCTTGCGTTCCTTATACACGGTTTCCAGGCGTTGCAACGCCCGCTTGTCGCCGCCCCGGGCGGCCAGGGAGCGGGCCTGATCCACATAGCGCTCGGCCATTTTGCGGTTGTTGGCGTAGATGGCGCTGTAGGCCAGGTGGATATAGGCGCTTGCCGTATCGCCCGCCTTGCCCAGGGAGCGGCCGAAGGCCTCGTGCACTTCGGCGTCCTCGGGCACGGCGCGCAGCACGTCCCTGTAATAGGGCGCGGCCTCGCGGGCGCGGCCCGTCTCATCCAGCATGCGGGCGTAAAAAAAGGCGGCCATGTAGTCGCGCGGGTCCAGGCGCAGGGCTTTGCGCAGCAAATCCCCGGCCCGGCTCATGTCCCCTTTGCGGTAGTGGAAGGCCCCGGCCTCGCGCAGCACCAGGGGATCTTCCGGAGCGGCGGCCAGGGCCTGATCAAAGGCCGCGCCGGCCTCGGCCACGCGGTTCTGCCGGGCCAGCACCATGCCCGCGCCCATGCGCGAGAGGGCGTCCTTGCCCGCAAAGCGCTGCAGCGCTGCCTGCGGGTCGCCGTAGCGCCCCCAGAGCAGGGTCTTGACCCGCAAAAACTGGCGGTTGTCCTGCTTTCTGTCCAGCACGGCCTTGGGCATGCCCTGGATGCGGGCCTGCAGGCCGTTGATGCGGTCGCCAATGGCCGGGTGGGTGGAAAGGTAGGTGGGCACGCTGGTACCGCTCATCCAGCTTTTCTGCCGCAGGATTTTGAAGCCGCCCACCATGCCCGAAGGCGGATAGCCCGCGGCCACCAGGTATTGCAGGCCGATGTGGTCGGCCTCGTTTTCGTCCATGCGGCTGTAGTTGAGCATGGCGGACTGCCCCGCGCCCATGGCCCCCACAGCCAGGGCCCCGCCGCCCGGCCCGCCCGCGGCCACGCCGGCTATGGCCAGCAGAAGGCTGCCCAGGGTGAGGTACTGGGCGCGTTCCAGGCGTGAGGCCACATGCCGCTGCGTCACATGGGCCAGCTCGTGGGCCAGCACCCCGGCCAGCTCGTCCTCCCGGTCCAGATTCATGAGCAGACCGGTGAACACATAGACATACCCGCCGGGCACGGCAAAGGCGTTGAGCGAATTGTGCAGGATGACTGCGGCCTTGAACGTATAGGGCTGCGGCGGCATGGGGGCTGTCAGCCGGGCCACCACCTTGTTGACGTAGAGGCTTACTTCCGGGTCTTCCACCACGCTCAGGGTGGCGCGCAGCATGGCGTCAAACTTGCGGCCCATCTCCTTTTCGTCCTTGATGCCCACGCCGCCGAAAAAAAAGGCCGCGGCAGGCGCTGGCGCGCACAGGCTCAGGAAGAAGGCCAGCAGCACCAGCAGTGCGGTACGGCGGCGCAGGGCCTCACGTTGCAACACGGGCTTTACCTCCTGGGAAAAGGTTGGGAGCGCGTCGGGAGGGGCAAAGGGCCGTTGCCCCGGGGGCCTGCCTGCGGGCGGGCCTGCGGCGGCACAAAGGCCGCCCGCCTGCGTTGGCAACAAGGCGCGTGCCCCGCTGGCAAAAAAGGTCGTCCTTTCCGGCAGTCGCGGTGCGGGACATAACGGCGCCGCGGGCAGAACGCGGGCCCGTTGCGGACGCGCTATTCCAGATCCCAGGCCTGGCCCTGCGGGGTGTCGCGCACGCTCACGCCCAGCTCCTGCAGCGCCTGACGCAGGCTGTCGGAGCGGGCAAAGTCTTTGGCGGCGCGGGCCGTACGGCGTTCTTCCAGCAGGGCTTCCACCTGCGCCGCATCAATGCCGCGCCGACGGGCGCGCAGGGCGCGCAGGGCGTTGAGAAAGGCTTCCGGCTCCTGGCCGAAGAGCCCCAGCTGGGCGTCCCATTCGCGGGCGTTGGCCAGAAAGGCTTCCAGCAGGGCGCGGGCTTCTTCTCCGGCGCGCAGGCCGGGGTCTTCCAGCAGACGGTTGACCAGCCGCACCTGGGAAAAAATCTGGCCCAGGGCCTGCGCTGTATTGAGGTCGTCGTCCAGAGCGGCCGCAAAGGAGGGCGCCAGGGGGCGCCATTCTTCCAGCAGGGCCGGGGGCAGAGGCGTTTTTTTCCATTTGGCGCGCGTCAGGGCCTGGCGCGCCGCCAGCAGCGAGGCATAGACGCGGTGCTGGGCCTTTTCCGCCTCGTCCATGCCCGCGGCGCTGAAATCAATGGGGCTGCGGTAGTGCTTGCCCAGAAGGAAGAAGCGCAGAGTTTCCGGCAGGTAGCTTTGCAGGATGTCCCGGATGGTTTTGAAGTTGCCCAGGGATTTGGACATTTTTTCGGCGTTGACCTGCACAAAGCCGTTGTGGATCCAGTAGCGGGCCAGCTCGCAGTGACAGGCGGCCTCGGACTGGGCGATTTCATTCTCATGGTGCGGAAAGACCAGGTCCTGGCCGCCGCCGTGGATATCCAGGGGCAGGTAAGGGGCGCTCATGGCCGAACACTCCACATGCCAGCCGGGGCGGCCCTTGCCCCAGGGGCTTTCCCAGAAGGGTTCGCCAGGCTTGGCGGCCTTCCACACGGCGAAGTCCAGGGGGTCTTCTTTTTCCTCGCCGGGGGCCACCCGCGCGCCGGAGAGCAGCTCGTCCAGGCTGCGGCCGGAGAGTTTGCCGTAGGCGGGGTAGGCCCGCACCCGGAAGTAGACGTCGCCCGATGGCGTGGCGTAGGCCGCGCCCTCCGCAATCAGTTTGGCGCAGAGCTCAATGATCTTGGGGATGTAGTCCGTGGCGCGGGGCTCCGCATCGGCGCGCACCACGCCCAGGCGGTCCATATCCTCATGAAAGGCGTCAATATAGGTCTGCGCCACTTCGCGCCAGTCGCGCTGTTCGCGTTGGGCGCGGTTGATGATTTTGTCGTCCACGTCGGTGAAGTTGCGCACAAAGAGCACCTTGAGGCCCAGGCGGCGCAGGTGGCGGGCCAGGACGTCAAAGACCAGGGCCGAGCGGGCGTGGCCGATGTGGCAGTAGTCATAGGCCGTGATGCCGCAGACGTACATCTGCACTTTGCCGGGGCGCACCGGCACGAAAAGTTCCTTTTTCCGGCCCAGGGAATTGTAGAGCTGCATGGCGGTCCTTTACCGTTGGTTTCAGGCGGGCAGGTTAATGCGGTCCAGGCGGCGCTGGTGCCGCCCCCCGGCGAAGCTGCCGTCCAGGAAGGCGTCCGTAATGGCGCGGGCCAGCTCGTCGCCGGTGATGCGCGCGCCCAGGCAGAGCACGTTGGCGTTGTTGTGCTCGCGGGCGAGGCGGGCCTGCAGCTCCGTGGCGCAGAGCGCGGCGCGGATGCCGGGGTGGCGGTTGGCCGTAATGGAAACGCCGATGCCCGTGCCGCAGATGAGGATGCCCAGGGCATCGGGCTCGGCCTCCACGGCGGTGGCCAGGGCGTGGGCCAGCACGGGGTAGTCGCAGCTTTCCGTGGAGTGGGTGCCGTGGTCGTTGACGGCATAGCCTTGCTGCTCCAGGTGCCGGGTCAGCAGACCTTTGAGGGCGAATCCGGCGTGGTCCGAGGCGATATGGATGGTGCGCATGCGTTTGTCTCCTGCACAAAGCCGTCGGCGGGCGGCGGGATCAGCGTTGCTTGAATTGCGAAAGGGGCAGCAGGGGCACGTCCGCGGGCAGGGGCAGGGAAAGCTGGGCTTCGGTGAAGGCCTGGGTCGGCTTTTCCCGTTCCTTGACCAGCACGATGGCGCGTTTGCCGTTGGTGTGGGTCAGGTTCAGGCGGCGGGGCAGGGGCCGGGCGTCGTCCGTATAGAGGATTTCCATGCTCCAGCCGTCTTTGCCGTGGGCGTTTTCGCGCCAGGCCACGGGCAGGCCCTGGGCGTTGAGGGTCAGGCTGCCGCCGGGCTTGCCTTCCAGGGTGTAGCGGCTCTGGGCGTCGGCCTGCACGGCGGCGTCGGCGTATTCGCGGCCGAAAACCTGGGCGTAGCGGCCGTTGAGCAGGTCTGCCAGGTGGTCCAGGTTAAAGGGCACGGGCACGCCCACCTGGAGGAGGGGCTTGTTGGCCCCCTGGTGGAAATAGGCCTTGCGTTCGTTGGGGGCAAAGACCAGAAAGTGCTGGCCGTCCTCCAGGATATTGGCCACGGTGGCCCCCACGCCGGCCATGACGTCCATGCGTAGCTTGCGCTGCCCGTTGCCCCAGAACAGGGCCGTGACCCGGCGGGTATCGCCCTCCGTGCCGAAGCGCAGACTCAGCTGCAGGCGGTAAGGGGCGGGCGCTACAGCGTCGTCGGCGGCCACATAACGTTGCCAGGTCTGTTCCAGACGGGCGCGGGCCTCGGGCGAGGGCGCCTCCATGACGGGCTGACGGGCGCAGGCGCAGAGCAGGGCCAGGGCGCAGAGCAGAAGGGGGGTAAGGTGCTTCATAGTTGTGACAGCCGCTGCCGGAGGGACTCGGCGTTGGCGGGTTTGAGTTCCAGGGCTTTGCGGTAGGCGGCGCGGGCTTCGTCCTTGAGGCCCATGCGCGCGGCGATGTCGCCGTAGTGCTCCCAGATGGAAGGATCCACGCGCTCGTCCAGTTTGACGGCGCGGCGGATTTCGGCCAGGGCTTCGTCCAGCTTGCCGGATTTGAACAGGGCCCAGGCCAGGGAATCCACAATATAAGATTGATCGGGCGAAAGCTCGTTGGCCCGCGCCAGCAGGCGCACGGCCCGCTCCAGGTCGCGGTTCTGTTCCGCCAGGGTATAGCCCACATAGTTGAGGGCCTGATAGTTGTCCGGCTGCAGGGCGATGACCTTTTCCATGACTTCCATGGCGGCCTTTTTGTCACCCGATTCGTCCAGCACTGAGCCCAGCAGGAAGGCGAGCTCCGCCTGGTCGGGCCAGAGGGCCACGCCGGCCTTGGCGGCGGTCAGGGCCTCGGGCAGACGCTTGAGCCGGGCCAGGATGCGGATTTCGGCGTCGCAGAGATCGGGGGCGTCCGCGGTTTTGCGGCGCGCGCGCACGGTGGCCAGGGCCGCTTCGTTCTGCCCCGCATCGGCCTGGAGCTGGGCCCGCAGGAGCGCGGCGCGCCGGGCGGCCTTGCTTTGCGCGGGGATCTGATCCAGCCAGGCCAGGGCCGCATCCAGCTCGCGCCGCTGGGCGTAGGTAAGGTCCGCCAGCAGCAGATACACTTCATCGGGCACGTTGCCCTGGGCCGCCAGCTGCTTGAGCAGCCGTTCGGCCTGGAGGTAGTGGCGCGAATCCATAAGCATGCTGGCCACGGTGAGTTTGAAGGGGGCGTTGTCCGGCCCCTGGCGCATGTACTTGAGGGCCCGTTCCGGCTGGTTCAGGCGCAAGGAAATGTGGATGAGCCGCAGCAGCACGTCCTGGGGCGAGAAATCCAGTTTGAGCAGCTTTTCGTAGGCCGCGCGCGCGGCTGTGAGGTTACCGCGCTGCTCGTAAACAAAGGCCAGCTCCGCCAGGGCTTCCACGAAGTCCGGCGTTTTTTTGACGGCTTTCTGCAGATAGGGGATGGCCGCCTCCGGGCGGTCCATGCCCAGGAGGGCGCGGGCGTGGTAGTAGTCTACCAGGGGGGTGCGCTGCTGCTCCGGGATGGCGTTGAGCAGGGCTTCGGCCTCGGTGAACTGCTTGTCCTTGACCAGCAGCAGGGCCAGCTCCAGGCGGGCGTCCAGCGAATCGGGGCGTTTTTTCAGGTAGTCCCGCATAAGAGCCACGCCGCGTGCGGCCTGCCCCTGGTCCGCCAGGGCCTCGGCGTGCAGCAGGTTGAGGGACATGTCTTCCGGCCAGGCGCGCAGGGCTTCTTCCAGATAGGGCACGGCCACGGGCGATTTGCGGCTCACCAGCCACACGCCGCCTTCCAGCCAGACCCCGGCGGGGATGCGGGCGCGGGCCATGAGGGGCGCGGCCGCGGCCAGGGCGCTTTCGTCCTCGTTGTTCAGGCCGTAGGCGTAGACCAGGAAGGCGTAGGTATCGAGGGCCTCGGGCGAGAGGGCCTCGGGCGCGCGGGCGGGGGCGGGCCGCACGGTCTGCGCGGCGGAGGGCGCGGCGCTGGCGGCGGCCGGGGCTGTTTTGTCCTTGGCGTTGTTTTCGTCGTGGCGGGAGCCGGCGCAGCCGCCGCAGCCCAGAAGGGAAAAAGGCGTCAGCGCCGCCAGAACCAGGGCGCAGAGCAGGGCAAGGTGTTTACGTTTCATTCAGGATTGTATCCATGCGTCTGAAAAATCCTTGATGTCCCCGGCCAGGTGCTGGCGGATTTTTTCCAGCAGCCGCGTCTCCAGCTGACGGACGCGCTCGCGCGTGACGTTATACCGTTCGCCTATCTCGCGCAAGGTGACGGGTTCGTCCGTGAGCAGGCGGTTGTTGAGGATGTAGAGCTCTTTTTCGTTCAATTTTGGGATGATGGTCTTGAGGCGGGAGCGCAGCAATCCCGCGATTTCGTCCGAGGCCAGGCTGTCTTCTATGCCGGGGCCCAGGGCGGGCAGAAAGTCCATGCGCGTGGCCCCGCCGCTTTCTTCGCCCACCTGGGCGTTGAGGGAAACGTCGTTGCCGGCCAGGCGCTGGTCCATTTCTTCGATCTGCTCCGGGCTCACGCCCAGGCGCTCCGAAAGCATGGCCGCGTCCGGATCAAAGCCCTGCATGATGAGCTTCTGCCGCTCCCGGTTCAGGTTATAGAACAGCTTGCGCTGCACCTGGGTGGTGCCGATTTTGACCATGCGCCAGTTGTCCATGATGAACTTGAGGATGTAGGCCTTGATCCAGAAGGAGGCGTAGTAGGAAAATTTGATGCCTTTGTCCGGGTCGAATTTGTTGACCGCGCGCATAAGGCCCACGTTGCCTTCCTGCACCAGGTCCAGGACGTTCTGCATCCAGCGGCGTTGAAAATCCATGGCGATGCGCACCACCAGCCGCAGGTGGGAGGAGACCAGGCGGAAGGCCGCGTCGGGGTCGTTATGGTCACGCACGCGCAGGGCCAGCTCGTGCTCTTCTTCAGGCTTGAGCATGGGGAAGCGGCTGACTTCGCGCAGGTAAAGGCGCAGACTGTCGCGCGGGCCCACAGCGGGCAGGCGCGGGGCGGCCGGGGCGGGCAGGTCGTCGGCGTCGTCTTCCTCCAGGGCCAAGGGCGCGGGGGCCTCCTCCGGCGCGGCGTCCGCCAGGTCATCGGGCAGGTCCGTCGGCAGATCTTCGGGATCGGGCTCCGCGTCCGAGCCGTCGTGGCCGTTCAGGTCGTCCACGTCCAGCACCGGGCCTTTGGCGTCCGGGGCCGGGCCGTCCGTCGTCGTTTTTCGGGGGCGGTCAGGCTTTGCTCCGGCGCGCGCCCGTCGGGCGCGTTGCGGCCTGGGCCGGGGGGCTTCCAGAATCTCCACCGACGCCGCTTCCGCTTCAGGCCGGGCGGGGGCGCCCTTGGCGGGCACGGGATCCCCGGACCGGGCCGGGGCGGCTGTCTTGCTATTTTTTTTCATGCTGTCCATAGTGGCCATGGCGCCCCGCCGGGCGCAATGGTTTGGGGCCGGAATTTCGGATTTGTCCTTTGTTCCGTTTTTCAGTACTACAGGGCCTGCCGCGCGGCGGCGAAGCTGAAAAGACAGCATACAGGCATTGCGGGCGGAAAGCAAAGCCCCCCGCAGGCCCTTCCGGCAACCGATTTTCATGAGGCGGTCATGACGTTTTTCCCTCCTTCGGGCACTGGGCGGCCCCTGCTGCTGGACGGCGCCATGGGCACCATGCTCCAGGCTTCGGGCCTGCCCGCCGGCGTGAGCCCCGAAGAATTCTGCATGGAGCATCCGGACGTTCTCCAGGGCATCCACCGCGCCTACCTGGAGGCCGGGGCGGACATCCTTACCACCTGCACCTTCGGGGCCAGCATCTACAAGCTGCCGAAAGGCCTTGATGTTTTTGCGTTCAACAAGCGCATGGCCCAGGTGGCCCGGGCGGCTGCCGCCGCCAGCCCCCGGCCCGACGGCGCGCCCGTTTTTGTGGCGGGCAACGTGGGGCCCACGGGCCAGTTTGCCAGGCCCCTGGGCACGGAGGAGCCCGCCGATCTGCTGGAGGCCTTTGCCCGGCAGATAGAGGGCCTGGTCGCGGGCGGGGCGGACCTTATCTTCATCGAAACCCAGTTTGATCTGGCCGAGGCGCGTCTGGCTGTGGCCGCCGCCCGGCGGGTCTGCCGTCTGCCGGTCATGGTTTCCATGACCTTTGAGCAGGGCGTGAGCCTTACGGGTTCCAGCCCCACGATTTTTGCGGAAACCATGCAGAACATGGGCGTGGATGTGGTGGGCACCAACTGCAGCCTGGGGCCGGAACAGATGCGCCCTGTGGCGGCGGAGCTGCTGCAGGCCTGCGTCTGTCCGGTCATGGTGGAGCCCAACGCGGGCCTGCCGGAGCTGCGCGGCGCGACCACGGTTTTCCCCCTGGGGCCGGAGGATTTTGCGCGTGCAACCGCGCCCTTTGCCCGCATGGGGGCCGCCGTGCTGGGCGGCTGCTGCGGCACCACGCCTGCGCACATTGCGGCCCTGGCCCAGGCCCTGCACGGGGTGGAGCGTGTGGACGCTGCCGCCGGGGCGCGCCGGGGCATCTGCCTTACCAGCCGTTCTGAGCTGGTGCGGATCGGGCCTGGGGAGCCGCTGATCGTCATTGGCGAGCGCATCAACCCCACGGGCAAAAAGGCCCTGACCAAGGATCTGCAGGAAGGGGTCTTCACCACGGCCATGGACTTGGCCGACGCCCAGGTGCAGGCCGGGGCGGGCGTGCTGGACGTGAACGTGGGCGCGCCCCTGGTGGACGAAACAGCCCTGTTGCCGGAGCTGGTGCAGCAGCTCACGGCGCGCCTTACGCTGCCTTTGTCGCTGGATTCGCCCAATGCGCAGGCCATTGCCAATGCCCTGCCGTACTGTCCTGGCTCGTTCCTGGTCAATTCCATCAGCGGCGAGGCCGGGCGCATGGACGTGCTGGGGCCGCTCTGCCGGGATTTCGGCGCGCCCTTTATTCTGCTGCCCATTGAAGGCGCGCGCCTGCCCAAAAAGGCCGCCGAGCGCATCCGCACGGTGGAGAGCCTTTTGGCCCGGGCCGAAGGCCTGGGCATTCCCCGGCGGCTCATGATGGTGGACGTGCTGGCCCTGGCCGTCTCCTCCAGTCCGGACGGGGCCCGGCAGTGCCTGGAGATGGTGCGCTGGTGCACGGCCCAGGGGCTGCCCACCACCCTGGGGCTTTCCAATCTTTCCTTCGGCCTGCCCGCGCGGGAGCTGCTCAACGCCACTTTCCTTTGCTGGGCGGCCGGAGCGGGGCTCACTTCCTGCATTGCCAACCCCTCGGCCCGGCGGGTGCGCGAGGCTGCGGACGCCCTTAAGGTGCTGGGGGAGCACGACCCCCACGCCGCGTCCTTTATCGGCGGCTATGCCGCCTGGAAGCCGGATTCCGGGGCCGTGACCCTGCGCGCGGAGGGGGCTGGCGCGGCCCGCACCCTGGCCGACGCCGTGCTCAACGGCGACAAGGAGCACGTCCTGCCCCTGCTGGAGGCCGAGCTGGCCGCTGGGGCGGACCCCTTCGCCCTGGTGCAGGATACGCTCATCCCCGCCATCACCGAGGTGGGCGCGCGCTACGAGCGGCGGGAATACTTTTTGCCCCAGCTCATCCGCGCCGCCGAGACCATGCAGACGGCCTTCGTCCGGCTGAAGCCCCTGCTGGAGGCAAAGCGCGGCCCGGAAAAGCGCCCTGTGGTGGTCATGGCCACAGTGGAGGGCGACATCCACGACATCGGCAAAAACATTGTTTCCCTGCTTCTGGGCAACCACGGCTTTGAGGTGGTGGATGCGGGCAAGGACGTGCCCGCCGAAAAGATCGTGGCTTGCGCCCTGGAGCACAACGCGCGTATCATCGGCCTGTCGGCGCTCATGACCACTACCATGGTGCGCATGGAAGACACCGTGAAGCTGGTGCGCGAGCGCAACCTGCCCATCAAGGTCATGGTGGGCGGGGCGGCGGTGACCCAGGCCTTTGCGGACGCCATCGGCGCGGACGCCTACAGCCCCGACGCCGTGGGGGCCGTGCGGGCGGCCCGGCAGTTTCTGTAGCAAGCCTTGCGTCGCCCCGCGCCTTACGGCATGGCCGTGCGGGCCTGGGGCGGCTTCACCTTCAGCAATCAGGCCCAGGCCTGCGGTGCGGTATGAAAAAAATCCTTCTGCCCCTTCTGCTTTGTCTGCTCCTGCCCTGCACGGCCCTGGCCGCCAAGGCGGACGCCGTGCCCCGGCTGGATCTGGCCGGGCTTACGGACCTGCTGGCCAAAAACAAGGGCAAGGTGGTGATGCTCAACTTCTTCGCCACCTGGTGCCCCCCCTGCCGGGCGGAAATTCCTGAGCTCGTCAAGATGCACAAGAAGTACGCCGGCAAGGACGTGGCCATCATCAGCCTTTCCGTGGACGAAAAAGCTGACGTGGTGCCGCCCTTTGTGCGCCAGATGGGCATGGATTACCCCGTGTACATGGCGGGCCGGGACATTACCCGCGCCTTTCAGGTGAGCAGCATCCCGCACAACGCTTTTTACAGCAGGGACGGGCAGCTGGTGCTCTCTGAGCCGGGCGTGGCCGACGCCGAAATCATGGAAATGGTCTTCAAAAAGCTGCTGAGCGCCCAATGAGCATGTTTACGGTGCGCAAGGCCCGCATGGACGACGTGCCCGCCATGCACGGCCTGCTGCTGGACAGCGCGCGGCAGGGGCTTTTGCTGCCGCGCGCGCTGATCCATCTGTATGGGCATGTGCGCAATTTTATGGTTGCCTGCGAGGCAACGGGCCGCATTGTGGGCTGCTGCGCCCTGGCCCCGGTCTGGGAAGACCTGGCTGAAATCTGTTCGTTGGTAGTGCGGGACGACCTGCGCCGCCAAGGCGTGGGGCGGCTGCTGGTGGCGGCCTGCCTGGAGGATTGCGCGCCCCTGAGTATCCGCAAAGTGTTTGCCCTGACCTACCAGGAAGTTTTTTTTGCGCGCCTGGGCTTTGCCGTGGTGGACAAAAGCGTGCTGCCCCAGAAAATCTGGGCCGACTGCGTGCACTGCGCCAAATACCCGGACTGCGACGAAAGCGCCGTTTTTCTGGATCTGACGGCCACCCAGGCCGGACCGCAAGGAGGAAAACATGTCTGAAGAGGCCGCCCTGACCCCCGTCAAGGCTTTGAAACCCGTGTTCAGCCAGGAGATGATCGCCGTGCGCGTGCGGGAACTGGCCGCGGAAATCGACGCCCTGTACGGGCAGGAACCCTTGGTGGCCGTGTGCGTGCTCAAAGGGGGCTTTATTTTTTTCAGCGATCTGGTACGTGCTTTGCATAATGAAAATATGGAGCTGGATTTTGTGCGCCTGTCCAGCTACGGCAAAAAGGCCACCAGCTCCAAGCACGTCATTTTCAGCAAGGATGTGGAGATTGACATAGCCGGCAAGCATGTGCTGATTGTGGAAGACATTGTGGACAGCGGCCACAGCATGCAGTTTCTTATGAGCCAGTTTGCCGCGCGCCGGCCGCGCAGCCTGCGCCTGGCAGCCCTGGTGGATAAGGGCGAACGGCGTGAAGTGGACGTGAAAGTGGACTTTGCCGGGTTTAAACTCACTGAGGGCTTCATCGTGGGCTACGGCCTGGACTATGCCGAGCGCTACCGCATGCTGCCCGGCGTCTTTGAAGTGACCTTGTAGCGCCCCCGGCGCGAGCCGTCGCACGGCGGAGCCGACCGCGTTGCGGCCGCCGGCCACGGCGGGGATACGGGAGAAAAGTATGGAAGTGAAATGCCCCCACTGCGCCAGCCGTTTCAAGCTGCCGGATCAGCTCGCCAAACCGGGCGTCAAGCTGCGCTGCTCGGTGTGCGGGACAGTCTTCCCCTACACGCCCGAAGCTGACGGCCCTGAGCAGGGAAAACTGCCGGAAATGCCCGTGAAGCGTCGCCGCTCCGGCGGCAAATGGGCGCTAGTGCTGCTGCTGGCGCTGCTCTGCGCCGGGGCGGGCGGGTATTGGCGCTACTATCTGCGCGGGGCCGCCGCGCCCCAGCCCCCCACGGAGCAGGAAATCGCCAAGAAGGTGGAGCTGCTCACCATGCGCAACGTGCGGCAGTATTATGTGGATAACGAGAAGGTGGGCAAGGTTTTTGTCATTGAAGGCAAGGTGGTCAACGAATTTCCGCAGCCCAAGGAGCTGATCGCCGTGGAGGCCGCCATCTACGACAAGGACAAGAAACCCCTTTCCGTCAAACGGCAGCTGGGCGGCGCGCAGCTTTCGCTTTTTCAGCTCCAGGTGCTGAGCGAAAAAGAGATGGAGGCCTTCCTCAACAACAAAGTGGAAATCCTCACCAACAACAGCAATGTGCCGCACGGCGGCGAAGTGCCTTTTATGGTCCTGTTTTATGCGCCGCCCGCGGACGTGGCCGAATTCGGCGTGCGCATTGTGGACGTGCAGGACGCCCCGGCCCCCGGCGCGGCGGGCGGCGAAAAGTAACCTAACGGCCGCGTGCGGACGCGCCACAACCCCCATTTTTCATGAAAACAGATACCCCCCATCTTAAGCGTGCGTTAAAAAACAGACACATCCAGCTCATAGCCCTGGGCGGGGCCATCGGCACGGGGCTTTTCCTCGGTTCGGCGGGCACCATTCAGATGGCCGGCCCCGCCGTGCTGCTGAGCTATGCCGTGGGCGGCTTCATCGCTTTTCTCATTATGCGGCAGCTGGGCGAAATGATGGCCCAGGAGCCGGTGGCCGGTTCGTTCAGCAACCTGGCCCACAAATACTGGGGCGACTTCCCAGGCCTGCTTTCCGGCTGGAATTACTGGATTCTGTATGTGTTGGTGGGCATGTCGGAGCTTACGGCCGTGGCTGTGTATGTGCAGTACTGGTTTCCCCAGGTGGAGCCGTGGCAGACCACGGCTTTTTTCTTTTTGTGCATCAACGCCATCAATCTGGCCCAGGTGGGCTTTTTTGGCGAAATGGAGTTCTGGTTCGCGGTCATCAAGGTGGCGGCCATTGTGCTCATGATCGCTTTGGGCTGTTTTTTGCTGGCCAGCGGTCAGGCCGGGCCCGAGGCCGGGGTGAGCAACCTGTGGACCCACGGGGGCTTTTTCCCCAACGGCTGGGCGGGGGTGGTCACCTCCCTGGCGGTGGTGGCCTTTTCCTTTGGCGGGCTGGAGCTGGTGGGCATTGCCGCCGCAGAGACGGACAACCCCCGCAAAACCATCCCCAAGGCCATCAACCAGCTCATCTATCGCATCCTGCTTTTTTATATCGGCGCGCTGGCCGTGCTGCTGAGCCTGCACCCCTGGAACATGCTGGGCGCGCCCGTGGACAAAAGCCACTGGGCCGAGGCCATGATCGCCAGCCCCTTTGTGCAGATTTTTGACCTCATCGGCATCCCTTCGGCCGCGGGCGTGCTCAACTTTGTGGTGCTGACCGCGGCGCTCTCGGTCTACAACAGCTGCGTGTACTGCAACAGCCGCATGCTCTACGGCCTTTCCCTGCAGGGCAACGCCCCCAGGGCGCTGGGCGAGGTGAGCGCGCGCGGCGTGCCGGTGTATGCCCTTCTGGTGTCCGCGGCGGCCACGCTGGTCTGCGTGCTGCTCAACTACTTCATGCCCAAGAGCGCCCTGGGCGTGCTTATGGGGCTGGTGGTGGCGGCGCTGGTCATCAACTGGGCCATGATCAGCCTGACGCACCTCAAATTCCGCGCGGCCAAGCAGCGGGCGGGCGAGGCCCTGGTGTTCCGGGCTTTCTGGCATCCTTTTTCCAATTACCTGTGCTTGGCCTTTATGGTTCTGGTGCTGGCCGTGCTGGTCTACATCGGCGAAGGCGTTTCCGTGCTGCTCGCTCCGCTCTGGGTCGGCTTTGTCTGGCTGGGCTACAGGCTGAAATGCCGTAGCCGGGCGCGCCGGGCGGCATAAAAAAACGGGAAACAGCAACGCGCAACGGCCCGGGGGCACGCCTCCGGGCCGTCGTTTTTTTGCGGGCAAAAACGCGCGGGATCAGGCGTTGCCGCAGCGCTGCGGCAGGCCCAGCAGGCCGGGCACGTCCAGCGAAGCGCTCTCCTGGCTGGAGAGGGGGCGGGCGATTTCCAGGCCGTCGGCGTGGGTCAGGTCCACCACTTCTGTGGGGTGCAGGGGGCGGCCCGTCTTGTCCAGAGCCAGCTTGACCCAGGGCTTGGCCGGGGCGCGCTGGTTGGAGCGGCAGACTACCCCGCGCAATCCGTTGGAGAGCTCCACAGGCGAACCTACGGGGTAGACGCCCATAAATTTGACGAACAGGTCCACATCCGTAGGCGTCCAGGCCTGGCCGCGCATCTGGTACATGATCCCCAGCACCTTGTGGGGCGCAAGGGGCTGCTTGTAGACGCGCCAGGAGGTCAGCGCGTCGTAAACGTCGCTCAGGGAAAGGATGCGGCCGTAAAGGCTGATGGCGTCGCCGGCCAGACCGTAAGGATAGCCCGTGCCGTTGAATTTTTCATGGTGCTGGAGCACGCCGAGCAGGATTTCCGGCGCGATGGCCTTGTCCGTTTTGAGCTTTTCGTAGCCGCGCAGCACATGGGAGTGCATGATTTCCGTTTCCCAGGGCTTCAAGGGGCGGGGCGCGTTGAGGATATGGGAGGGCACCAAGGCCTTGCCGTAATCGTGGAACAGCCCGGCCAGGCCCACGCTGTAGAGATGCTCCCGGTCCAGACCGCGGAAACGGGCGTAGGCTACGGAAAAAATGCTGACATTGACGCAGTGCCTGAAGGTATAGGCGTCCGAGTGGCGCAGTTTGGCCAGAAAAATAAGGGCGTCCAGGTTGCGGTCCAGACTGGTGAGGATAGATTCCACCAGAGGGCGGGCGGCCTCCATGTTCACAGGGGTGCTGGGCGTGCTGTGCATGAAGTTTTTGACGTGTTCGATGGAGGCCGTATAGACCTCGCGGGCGCGGGCCAGCTCTTGCTCCAGGGGCACGCGGCGGCCCCAGGCGATGTCGGGCACGGTCAGCCCTTCCGTTATGGGCAGGCCCAGCGGGCGGTAGCGCTCCGTATCGTGGTAGACTTCCGTAAACCCCTGGCGCGCAATGCGCTGCACATCCTCGTGCGAGGCAATGTAGCCCGCCTCCGCATAGAGCAGGGGCGCCTGGGTCCAGGGGATGCCTGCGTCGACCACATACATGCCCGGTTGCAAGCTGCTAATGGGTATTTTTACTATCGGCATGAACGTATGTACCTCAGGAGGCGCGGCGCGGCCGACGTCTGCTGCACCCGCGCAAGCGCGTTCCCCGCGGCAGGCGTAAGCGGAAATGATTCTTTAGGTATAACGATGGGGAAGCCCCCTGGCAAGAGGCTTTGTCCTGTTTTTTTTTGGCGGGAAGGCGGGAAGCGGGCGGCGGTTTACCCTGGCCTGGCCTGGCGCAGCAGACCCTGGATGTCGAAGGCGGCGCTTTCCTCAGGGGCCAGCGTGCGGAGAACCTCCAGCCCGCGGCTTTTGGCCAGGTCTACGGTTTCTGGGGGCAGGCGGCGGCCCTGAATATCCTGCACCAGCACCACCTGCGGCCTGGTGGGGAAACTGGCGTTGGCGCGGCAGACCACGCCGCGGCGGCCGTCGTTGAGCTCTACCGGCGAGCCTACGGGGAAGACGCCCATGAGCTTGATAAAGCGCTCTACCGCGCCGGGGGCCCAGGATTTGTTGCGCATGGTGTACATGATGCCCAGGGCCTGGTGGGCGGGAACGGCCTTTTTGTAAACCCGGAAGGAGGTCAAGGCGTCATAGACGTCGCTTAAGGAGAGGATGCGCCCGTAGGGCGTGATGCGCTTGCCGGCCAGGCCGTAGGGGTAGCCCGTGCCGTTATGTTTCTCGTGGTGCTGGAGCACGCCCTGGAGGGATTCCTGCGCAATGCCGTCCAGCTGGGAGATTTTTTCGTAGCCGCGCAGCACATGGGTCTGCATAATCTGCATTTCCCGAAAGTCGAGGCGGCGGGGGGCGTTGAGAATTTCCTGCGGGATAAGGGCCTTGCCCAGGTCGTGGAAAAGGCCGCCCACGCCCACGGCCTGCAGAAGCGCCCCATCCAGGCCCAGAAAACGGGCGTAGGCTACGGCAAAAATAGTGACGTTGACGCTGTGGGTAAAGGTGTACGCATCGGTGGCGCAGAGTTTGGAAAGGGAGATAAGGGCGTCCGCATTGCGGTCCAGGCTGCCGATGATGGCTTCCACATAGGGTTCGGAGGTCGCCACGTCCAGCGGCGCGTAGGGCGAACGCATGAAGCCTTTTACATAGTCGAAGGAAGAGGCGTAGATTTTGCGGGCCTGGGTCAGTTCTTCTTCAAAGGAAACGCGGCGGCCCCAGGTTTCGGGAGCGGGCGGCGCTTCGTCGGGGACTTGCGTTGCGGTTTCCAGCGGCGGCGCGCCTTTTTGCGGCATTGGCGGGCTGAAGCGTTCCGGGTCGTGAAAGGCTTCGCTGTAGCCCTGGGCCACAATCCGCTCCACCTCCTGGCGTGAGGCTATGGGGCCTTCTTCCGCGTACAGGAGTGGGGCTTTGGTCCAGGGCAGACCCGTATCCACCACATACATGCCGGGCTGCAGCTCGGCAACAGGGATTTTGCAGGCAGCCATGGAACACCCCCGGTATGCCCAGGGCCGTTGTGCCAAGCGCCCCTCCTGCCGGAGCGCGCCCGAACGGCCGCAAAAGAGAAGGCCGCGTCAAAGCCGCAAGACCACCTCTGGCGGGAATGCCGCAGGTGCGTTGTGGGATGCTGCCCTGATGCTGTTGTTCTTCAGGGCAGATTTCCTTGCGAACAAAAAAATGTCAATCAAAAAACGGTTAGAGCTTTTCAGGCCGACAGCGCACCGGCATCTGCGGGACAGGGGCCCCGGAAAGCCCCTGCGCGCCTGCGACCCCGGCGGCTGCGCGCGCAGCCGTTAGCCGATATCCCAATCCAGCCCGAAGGTGTCGTGCAGGATGCGCACGGCCAGCTCCAGATATTTTTCCTGGATAAGCAGGGTGATTTTGATTTCCGAGGTGCTGATCATAAGAATATTGATGCCTTCCTGGGTCAGGGCGGCAAAGGCGCGGGCCGCCACGCCGGAGTGGTTGCGCATGCCCACGCCGATGGCCGAAACCTTGGCCACGCTCACGTCGTGCAGCACTTCCGAAGCGCCGGTTTTTTTAGCCACTTCGTCCATGATGCGCAGGGTCTGCTGCAGGTCTTTGCGCGAGATGGTGAAGGTGATGTCCGTATGGCCGTCCAGGCTGGTGTTCTGCACGATCATGTCCACCAGAATGCCCTTCTCGGAAAGGGGGCCGAACACGGCCGCAGCCATGCCGGGCACGTCCGGCAGGTCGCGCAGGGTCACGCGGGCCTGGTCTCTGTCATAGGCGATGCCGGAAACAAGTACGGCTTCCATGCTGGAATCCTCCTGGGTGACGAGGGTGCCGGGATCGTCGCTGAACGTGGAGCGCACACGCACGGGCACCTTGTATTTTTTTGCAAATTCTACGGAGCGGATGTGCAGCACCTTGGCCCCCATGCTGGACATTTCCAGCATTTCTTCATACGCCACGCGGTCCATTTTGCGCGCGGTGGAGCAGATGTTGGGGTCTGTGGTGTATACGCCGTCCACATCGGTAAAGATGTGGCACTCCACCGAGCCCAGTGCCGCGGCCAGAGCCACGGCAGAGGTGTCCGACCCGCCGCGCCCCAGGGTGGTGATGCGGCCGTCTTCCGTGCAGCCCTGGAAGCCGGCCACCACGAGCACGTCGTAGTTTTCCAGCTGGGCGCGCAGGGCTTTGCTGTCGATGGCGCGAATGCGCGCCCGGCCGAAATCCTCGTCGGTGGTAATGGGAATCTGCCAGCCCAGCAGGGAACGGGCGCGGACGCCCGCATCCCGGAGCAGCATGGTGAACAGGCTGATGGAAACCTGCTCGCCGGTGGAAACCAGCACGTCACAGGCCGCCCTGTCCGGCGTGGGCGACCACTCCTCGGCCAGGGACAGCAGCTTGTTGGTGTCCCCGGCTCTGGCGGAAAGCACGGTAATGACCTTGTACCCCTGGGCAAGGCCTTCCAGCACTTTTTCCTGCACCCGGCGCATGCACTCCAGGTTGGCCACGGAAGTGCCGCCGAATTTCTGGACCAGAATTTTCATGTCCGTCATCCATATGTCCGCAAGTGTTCCAAAAGCGGCGGGCGCAGCGCCATGCTGCAACCCTTGCCGCGCAAGCGCCGCAAAGGCCTTCAGGCTTCGCCCGACCACCGGCCGCATACCAGCCGCAACAGCTCCCCGGCCTTGCGGCCGCAGGGCGTCAACGTCAGCAGGCGCCCTTTTTCGCACGCATCAACCGATATGTCCAGATATTCTTCCGGCAAAAGCGCCTGCGGCAGGTATTCCGCCCATTCCAGGAGAATCTGGCTGCGGCCCTGATCCAGGGCTTCCTCCAGCTCTTCAGGCGGCGCGCCGGGGCTGCGGTAGAGATCCGCGTGCAGCACCGGCGGCGTGGTGGGGTAGTAGTTGCAGATGGTAAAGGAAGGGCTTGCCACTTCGGCCGCTGTGCCGCCGGGCAGGGCCGCCACCAGGGCGGCGGCAAGGGTAGTCTTGCCGCTGCCCAGAGGGCCGCGCAGCAGCAGGGCCACCGGCCCCAGAGCGCGCAGCCCCTCGGCCAGCAGGCGGCCCAGGCGGCGGGTGTCCTCCAGGGATTGCAGGGTTACCACGGCCATGCCAGGGCGTCCTCCCGCGCGTCCGGGGCGCTGTGGGCCGCTTTGTCCATGGGCAGGGCGGAGCCCGTGGGCGGCTGCGGCGCGGCATAACGGGCCAGGGCCTGCGGCAGCAGATCCGCCGTGGCGGAAGCCACATTGCCGCGCAGGGGCCAGATCTGCGCGGCCTCGCGTCCGGCCAGGGCGTGCAGGGCCACGGCCTGGCCCGCTGTAAACTGGGTGGGCCGCAAGGGCGCCGCCCAGGCGGCGTCCACGGGGTGGGCCGCCAGCAGCCCGCCCAGGCAGCCGGCCAGCACGTCGCCGGAGCCGCCCGCGGCCAGCTGGGGCACATCGTAAGGGCTGAGCAGGACGGGCGCGCCCGCCTGGCCCACCAGGGTGCCCGCGCCCTTGAGTGCCACCACGCCCCGGCAGAGGGCGCAGAGGTCGCGCAGGGCGGCCCGGCGGTCTTTCTGCACCGCGGCGGCGGGGCGGCCCAGCAGCAGCCCCGCTTCGCCGGGGTGGGGGGTGAGCGCGTCGTCCTTGCGCACCAGGCGGAGCAGCTCCGGCTGCGCGGCCAGCAGGGCCAGGGCGTCCGCATCCAGTACCGTAGGCGGACGGTCGGGCAGGCTGAGCAGGGCGTGCAGAAAGGCCGCCGCGTCCGGGCTCCGGCCCAGGCCGGGGCCGACGACCAGGGCGGCGCAGCGGGCCGCAAGCGCGGCAAAGGCCGGCGGCAGGGTTTCCGGCCAGCAGCCGTGCGGCCCGGGGAGGGCCAGGGTCATGATTTCGGCCCAGCCGTTTTTGATGTCCGCCAGGGCCGCTTCCGGGGCCGTGGCCGTCACCAGCCCGGCCCCGGCGCGCAGGGCCGCGCGCGCCGCCAGATGGGCCGCGCCGCCGTAGCCGGGCGCGCCGCCCGCCACCAGCACATGGCCGAAGGAATTTTTAAAGCCGTTGGCCGGCAATGCCGCCAGGGGGGCCAGGCAGCGGCCGTCCAGCAGATAGGCGGCGCACGGGGCCGCCTGCCGCACCACGGCAGGGATGCCGATGGGGCGGACGTGCACCTTCCCCGTCCAGGGCCGCGCCTGGGGCAGCGCCAGGCCGGGCTTGGCCGCGGCAAAGGTGACGGTGGCCGTGGCCCGCACCGCTTCCGGCTGGGGCGCGCCCGTAACGCCGTCCAGGCCCGAAGGGATGTCCAGGGCCAGCACGAAGGCGGCCCGGCGGTCGTTCACGGCGCGGATCAGGCCCAGCATGTCCGGCCGCAGGGGGCCGTGAAAGCCCGTGCCCAAGAGGCCGTCCACCAGCAGATCCGGGGCGGCTGACCAGATTTGTCCCCCCGGCCTGAGCGGGCGAAAGGGCACGCCCGCAGCCCGGGCCACGCGCACATGCCGCCCGCACTCGCCCTTATAGGAGCGCAGGGGGCGGGTGTGCAGCACCAGGGGGCGGGCCCCGGCGTCCAGCAGCTGTCGGGCCAGGCAGGCGGCGTCGCCGCCGTTGTTGCCCCCGCCCATGAGCAGCCAGACCTCCCGGCCCTCCAGGCGCGGCACAGCGGCGCGCAGCACGTCAAAGGCCGCGCGCGCGGCGTTTTCCATCAGGATTTCGCCGGAAAGTCCCAGGGCTGTCGCGCCCTGATCCCAGGCGCGCACCTCGTCGGGCAGGGGCAGGGGGGGCAGCAGCGTCAGAGCGGATGCGGTCATGCTCAGTCCTCCAGCACCACCAGGGCCACCGCCGCCGTGCGGTCGTGGCTCAGGGAAACGTGGCGGCGCGTTACGCCCAGGGCGCGGGCGCGTTCGGCCGCCCGGCCCAGGAAGCGCAGTTCAGGTTTGCCCTCAGGCGTGTTGCGGATTTCGATCTGGCGCGGGCCGATGCCCTGGCTGAAGCCCGTGCCCAGGGCCTTGACCGCGGCCTCCTTGGCGGCGAAGCGCCCCGCCAGATAGGTTACAGGGGCTTCCGGCAGGCAACGGAGTTCCTCCGGGGCGAGGATTTTTTCCGCAAAGCGGCGGCCGAAGCGCTCATAACTGCGGCGGATGCGGTTCAGGTCCGCCAGGTCCACCCCCAGGCCCAGGATCACGACGGCCTCCGGGGCGCGGGGCGCGCGGCCGTGCTGCGCAACCTTGATTCGGGGGGGGAAATGCCGTATGCAGATTTTTTCATGCCACTATTCTGAACCGTGCACGGCAGGACCGTCAAGGGACGGCCGCCGGGAAAGATGGAGAAAATTCCCTATGAAACTGTGCATCATCGGCACCGGCTATGTGGGCCTTGTGAGTGCCGCCTGCTTTGCGGAGATGGGCAACACCGTCACCTGCGTGGACGTGAACCCGGCGGTGGTGGAGAAGCTCAACGCCGGTTTCGTCCATATCTTTGAACCGGGCCTGGAGCCGCTGGTGCAGCGCAGCCGGGCCGACGGCCGGCTGACCTTTACCACGAAGCTGGAGGACGGCATTGTGGGCGCGGACTGCGCCTTCATCTGCGTGGGCACGCCGCCGCAGGCCGACGGCTCCTGCGACCTGAGCTATGTGCGCGAGGTGGCGCGCGAGATCGGCCGCCATATGCAGAACGACCTGGTGGTGGTGGACAAATCCACAGTGCCGGTGGGCACGGCGGACGAAGTGCGCGCCATCCTGACGGCGGAGCTGACCGCCCGCGGCAAAGATCTGCGGGTGGATGTGGTCTCCAATCCGGAGTTTCTCAAGGAAGGCGACGCCATTGCGGACTTCATGAAGCCCGATCGGGTGGTGCTGGGCACGGATTCCCCCCGCGCCGCGGCCCTCATGCGCGAGCTTTATGCGCCCTTTGCCCGCACCAGGGACAAAATCATCGTCATGGGCGTGCGCAGCGCGGAAATGACCAAATACGCCGCCAACTGCATGCTGGCCACCAAAATTTCGTTCATCAACGAAATTGCCACCGTCTGCGAACGGGTGGGCGCGGACGTGCGCGACGTGCGCACGGGCATCGGCTCGGATTCGCGCATCGGCTACCAGTTCATCTACCCCGGCGTGGGCTACGGCGGCTCCTGCTTCCCCAAGGACGTCAAGGCGCTGATCCGCACCGCGGAGGGCGCGGGCGTGGAGCCGCAACTGCTGCACGCCGTGGAGGCGGTGAACGCCCGCCAGAAAAAGCACATGGCCCAGCGCATCATGGAATACTTCGCCCCCCAGGGCGGCGTGAAGGACAAGGCGCTGGCCCTCTGGGGCCTGGCCTTCAAAGCCAATACCGACGACATGCGCGAGGCCGCCTCCATCAGCATCATCAATGAGCTGACTGCGGCGGGCATGCGCATCCGGGCCTTTGACCCCGTAGCTGCGGACAATGCCCGGCGTCTTTTCAAGGATAACCCCCTGGTGGAGGTGGGCGCGGACCAGTACGACGTGTGCCGGGGCGCGCAGGCCCTGCTGGTGGTGACGGAATGGAACCAGTTCCGCAACCCGGATTTCAACCGGGTCAAAAGCCTGCTCACCGCGCCTTTGCTGTTTGACGGGCGCAATCTCTATTCGCCCGCCTTCATGGCGGAGCACGGCTTCGCCTATTTCTGCATCGGCCGCGGCTAGAACCGGACCGGCGTTCTGTGGGGCGGCGCGCCAGGCGCGCCGCCCCTTCACCCTCTTGCCCAGGGAGGCCCCATGGCCTTTTTTGCCGCCCGTGACGCGGAAACCACCCTTGCCTGCCCCCGTTGCGGGGCGCGCCTGCACATTGCGCGCACCTGCCACGAAGTCCATATGCACTGCCCGGCCTGCAAGGCGCGCTTTGCCCTTCAGGACTACATCAGCCAGGCCGACGACGCCATGGAACATTTTTTGGAAAACGTCTACTGCGACCGGATTTAGGGCCGGCGCGCGCGACTGTCCGCAGATCCCTTTTTTAGGAATTGACATCCACTTTCGTTTTTATCATGCTGCACCCGTAGCGCGCGTCGTCCGGCGTAGGGGGGCGTGCGGTCGGGCCGCGTTTGGGGCGTTTTGCCCCTGCGGCTGTCCACATCCATAAAGCGTCGTTCGGGAGCCGCATGACACCTTCGCAAATCGCCTCCGCCCTGCATGCGCTGTTGCGCATCCGGCAGCCGGTTTTTTTATGGGGCCCGCCCGGAGTGGGCAAAAGCCAGGTGGTGGCCCAGACCGCCCGTCAGCACGGTCTGGCCCTACGGGACATCCGCGCCATACTGCTGGACCCTGTGGACCTGCGGGGCCTGCCGCGCATCAGCGCCGACGGGCGGTCCGTGTGGTGCCCCCCCGCCTTCCTGCCGGGGCCGGACGATCCGGAGCGGGGCATTGTCTTCCTGGACGAGCTCAACGCCGCGCCGCCCCTGGTGCAGGCCGCCTGCTATCAGCTGGTGCTGGACAGAGCCATCGGCGAATACCGCCTGCCCGAAGGCTGGAGCATCGTGGCCGCCGGCAACCGGGAAGGGGACAGGGCCGTGGCCTACCGCATGCCCTCGGCCCTGGCCAACCGCATGGTGCACCTGGACTTTGTTCCTGACCTGGATGACTGGCTGGACTGGGCGCAAGGGGCAGGCATTCGCCCTGAAGTCTGCGCCTTTCTGCGCTTCCGGCCGCAGCTCCTGCACGATTTTGACCCCGCGCGCGGGGAACGGGCCTTTGCGTCGCCCCGGTCCTGGGCCTTTGTTTCGCGCATTCTGGACGCCGCCCCGGAGCGCGCCGTGGAGCAGGAGCTGCTTGAGGGCGCGGTGGGCGCTGGCTGCGCGGCGGAATTTACGGGCTTTCTCGCCGTGTGGCGCGAGCTGCCCACAGTGGAAGAAATTCTGGAAACCCCGGAAGCCGTGCCTGTGCCCGAAGAGCCCGCCGCCCTTTACGCCACCTGCGAGGCCCTGAGCCTGCACGCGGGCGCGGACACCATGGACGCCCTGGCCGCCTACGCGGCGCGTCTGCCTGCGGAATTCGGCGTGCTGCTCATGCGCGACGCCGTGGAGCGGGACGCGGCCCTGGTGGAATCCCCGGCTTTTGCCCGCTGGGCGGCGCAGAACGCCGCCGTGCTCATGTAAGGCGCGACCATGCCCGCTGCTTTTGCGCCGCCGGAAAATTTGCGCCGCCAGGCCGAGCTGGCCATGCGGCGGGCCAGGGCCGCCCTGGTGCTGGACCATCCCTTTTTCGGCGTGCTGGCCCTGCGGCTGCGCCTGCGGGAGGACGCCGCCTGCCGCGACCTCTGGACCGACGGCACGGCCCTGGCCTACAATCCGGCCTTTGCCGCCACCATTCCGGAGCAGACCCTGGTGGGCGCGCAGGCCCACGAAGTGCTCCATCTGGCCTTTGGCCACCACCTGCGTCGCCAGGGCAGAGACAAAGACCTCTGGAACAGGGCCTGCGATCTGGCTGTGAATCAGATCCTGCTGGAGGCGGGCTTCAGTCTGCCCCAGGGCTTCCTGCACGACGCGGCCTACGCGGGCCTGGCCGCTGAAGAAATTTACGCCGCCCTTATGGGTCAGCGTGAAGACCCGACGCCGGGCGTGGACCTGGGGGGCCGGGCGCGGGCCGGCGGCCCCGGCGGCACAGGGGCTGCCGGCGGCGCTTCGGATGGGGCGGTTACGCCTTTGCGTCCGCCCGCCGAGCTGCGCCATGCGCCTGCCCGGCCCCCCAGGTCCACGCCCGGCGCGGGCGAGCAGCAGTCGCGCGCCGGGGCGCGGCCAGGCGCGCGCAAGGACGCCCGTGGCTCCAAAGGGGGCGGGCAGAGCGGTTTTACCGGCGAAGTGCGCGACCACCCCGGCGTGGAGCAGGAGGAGAGCGCCGCCCTCAAAGAAGCGGCGCGCGAGGCCCAGGCGGCCCTCAACCAGGCCCTCAGGCGGGCGCGGCACATGGGCGACCTGCCCGCCGGCCTGCGGCGGCAGCTCACGGGCGCAGCCCGGCCGCGTCTGGACTGGCGCGCCCTGCTGCAACGTTTTCTGGAACAGTGCGCCCACAGCGACTACGCCTGGACCACCCCCAACCGGCGCTACCTGTTCCAGGATATCTATCTGCCCTCCCGGCGGGAGGCGCGTCTGCCCCTGGCTGCCCTGGCCGTGGATTGCTCCGGCTCCGTGGACGCAACCGCACTGCAACGCTTTATGGCGGAACTCACGGCCGTGCTGGACGCTTACGACGCCACCCTGGCCGTGCTCTTCCACGACAGCCGGGTCCACGCCCTGGAGCTGCGCAGCCGTATGGACAGGGATGTGCCCTTCACGCCCGTGGGCGGCGGCGGTACGGACTACCGCCCCGTGCCCGCCCGCCTGGAGGCGGAAGGCCTTGCCCCCGCCTGCCTGATCTGGTTTACAGATCTGCAGTGCAGCCGCTTTCCGCCGCCGCCGCCCTATCCCGTGCTCTGGGTCTGCAGCGATGCCGCTGCCGAGCCGCCGCCCTTCGGCACGCTGCTTATGCTGCCGGAAGAAGGGTAGGCGAAGGGGGGATGTTGCTGTGGGGGGCGTGTCTGCAGTATCCGGCAGGTATCGCCTCTAGAGCAGATTACCTTTGAGGACAGGCATTCTCAAAGTTTACGGCACGCTCATTTCATCGCTTACCAGCGCAAATAAATTGCGCTTACATGTCCACGCGGGCGTCTGCTCACGCAGCCGCCAGGGCATTGCAACTTTGAAATGCCCTATAAAGGAATAGCGCCGGAAAAAAGCGGGAAAAAGGGGAACGCCCATGCGCATTGAGTGGAAAATAACAAAAAAACGCGGCAACCTGCGGCCCGTACTGCGCTACAGCGTGGAGCTGGAGGAACACGAGAAGGCCCTGGCCCTGCCTACGGTGGCCATTGTCTCCAGCATTCCGCAGCCGGAGGAGCCCCGGCAGGACTACTGCTATCCCGGCTGCCTGGAGCGCGCGGCGGACGCTGCGCCCGGCGCGTTTTACACGCTGGAAGCCCCTTCGCACAAGGGCCACACCTGGACGCGCACGCTGCTCCTGCCCTGGCGGGAGGACAATGCCTACCCTGAAGTGGCGGCTTCCTTCCTTCGTCTGCGGGAGGCCCTGGAAAAAGAACTGGAGCGCGCCTACAACAGCGCGCCCCTGCTTCTGAACGGCGCGGAGCGAACCTCGCCCGCGCTGCGGCGTGTGCTGGCCCCTGGCGTGCTGGGCGCGCGATTGTTGCGCGCCGCCGCCGGCGGCCGGGAAAACGCCGCGGACTAACTGTTGCTTCAGGAAAAGCCGCCCGCGCCGCAGCCGCCGGAAGCGCAGGAAGGCGGCCGCCCCTGGCCCATGGGCCGCACCGGACCGGGCTTAAAGGGAAACGCGCCAGTTTTGAGGGGGCTCGGCGCGCTGACCTGGCGTTGCGTGGCGGCCCCGCAACGGGGGCAGGGCGGCGTGGCGTCGCCGCTGACCAGATCCTCAAAGGTGTGGCCGCACGCTGTGCAGACAAAATCGTACATGGGCATGGATGCAGACTCCTGTTGGCAAAGTGGCGCGAAGACGGCACGGAGACGCCCCCCACCAGGCACTTGCCCTGGGGCGTCTCAGCCCTATATAAGTATCTATGCGCGCAAGGCAAGCGCGCCAACCGGCCCCTTGGGGCTTTACGGAGGATACTATGAAAAAAATTCTGGTTCTGGCCGGCGATTATGTGGAAGATTACGAAGTGATGGTCCCGTTCCAGATGCTCCAGATGCTGGGCTATGAGGTGCATGCCGTCTGCCCCGGCAAAAAGCCCGGCGATACGGTGCGCACGGCCATCCACGATTTTGAGGGCGACCAGACCTATTCCGAAAAACGCGGCCATAATTTCGCCATCAACGCCGATTTTGACCAGGTGAACGTGGCGGACTACGCCGGTCTGGTCATTCCCGGCGGCCGCGCGCCGGAATATCTGCGCCTTAACGCCCGCCTGCTGGAAATCGTGCGGGAATTCAACGCCGCCCAAAAGCCCATTGCCGCCGTGTGCCACGGCCCGCAGATTCTGGTTTCCGCCGGGGTGCTGCGCAACCGGCAGTGCACGGCTTATCCGGCCGTAAAGCCCGACGTGGTGGACGCGGGCGCTACCTGGTGCGACTTTAACGAAACCCTTACCAGCGCCACCGTGGACGGCAATCTGGTGACGGCCCCGGCCTGGCCCGCACACCCGGCCTGGATTGCCGCCTTTGTCAAACTGCTGGGCGCCAAGATCAGCATCTGACGGGGGCACGCCCCCAAGGCCGTGCGGCAGCGGGCCGACGGAGCAGGCGTCCTTTCCTGCGCCCAGGGTACGCCTGCCGCCTTTCCTGAGGAGAGAAAAGTTTTTTGAAAAATGCCGGGGGAAAGGGAACTTGTGTTCACACAAGCTCCCTTTCCCCCGCATCTTTCCCGTTTCCCGTTCCCTGCGCCCAGGGCCTTGCAACGTTGCAAGGCCCTGGCGGCTGCGTGAGCAGACGCCCGCTGTGGAGGCGTAAGCGCAATTTATTTGCGCTGTTAAGCGCCGAAACGAGCGTGCCTTAAACTTTGAGAATGCGTATTCTCAAAGTTACTCTGCTCTAGAACGGCCAGATGTTGTCCATGAGTCTGGTAAACCAGCCGGGTTTCTGCTTATCCGAGAGCACGCCCTTGCCGTAGTATTCGATGCTGGCGTCGGCAATCTGGGTGGAGAGCACGCTGTTGTCGGCGCTCACGTCTTTGCTGCGGATCATGCCGCGCACCACCATATATTCCGTTTCCTCATTGACGCGGATTTCGCGCGCGCCTTCTATTTCCATCAGGCCGCCGGGCAGCACGCGTAGAACGCGGGTGGCCAGGGAGGTGGTCACATAGTTTTCGCGTTTGGTCTTGCCGGTGCCGGTGAGGTCGCTCTGCGAGCTGGTGTTGAGCACGGGCAGGCCCACGGTGCTTTGGGGGCCGATGCCCGTAAAGGGAATAAAGCCCACCTTGCTTTTGCCGAACAGGGCGCTCACCTGATAGTCGTTACTGCTGTCCTTGTCCGCCGTGGTTTCGGCCTTGTTCTGGGCCTTGGTGCTTTCCACCAGTTTGACCACCACCAGGTCGCCCACGCGGCGGGCGCGGCTGTCGGAAAAAAGCGTGTCCTGCTCGCTGGCGGCGAAGATGGAGCCGGGGTTGTCCGCGGCGTTGGTTTCCTGCCGGTATTCCTGGGGCGGGGCCGCCGGGGGGTGCAGGGCGGGCCGCCGGTGGGGGCTGCCGCCGCAGGCGGCGCACAGCAGAAAGATCAGCGCCAGAAAGGGGATGGTGATTCGTGCCTGCATGGCCGTTCTCCTGTTGCGGCAAGGGGCGCGGCATCCTGCGGGGATGCGCGTTGTCAGTGTATCTCCACGGTGCTGCCGTCGCGCACCGTGGCGTAGACCTGTTTTTTGGTTTGCAAATTCCGCACCGGGATGGTGGCGCCCGGTTCTCCGTCGCTCAGGGCCTGGGCCTGGGTGGCGATGCGCAGGTTGCCGCGCGCGTAGATAAGGCTGACCACGTCGCCGCGGCGCACCATGAGCTGGCTTGCCAGGTCGCTCTGCAAAATGGGTTCGCCCGCGTTAAGCCCGCGGGTGAGCTGCCAGGGGCCGCCCCGGCCGTCCCAGGGCACGTCGCGCAGTTGCCCGGCGTTGACTTTGAGAAAGGTGACGGATTGGGCCGTGAGGGCGTCGCCTTTGTTCATGGCCTGGGCTGCGGCGGGCACGGTGATCCAGAGGGTCAGGCTGGCGGTGCCGGCCAGGCGGCGCAACACCGTGCCGTCGGCTTCCTCCACGGCAAAGCGCAGGGAGATGCGGCCGGGGGAAAGGCGGCCCGGCTCCAGCTGCACCCGCTGCTGGCTGTGGGCCAGAAAAATGTAGTCCGGCAGGCGAAAGTCGGTAAGATCGGCCTCGCCGGGCATGGCGGCCAGTTGCGGCGTCAGGCTTTTGACGACGTAGGCCCGCAGGTCGTCTTCCTGAAAGACCAGGCCCCCGCGTTGGATGGCCAGGGAGGTGGGCAAGATGCAGCGGGCGGCGATATCCGGCCCCAGGGCCTGGCGCAGAGCGTGGGAAAGGCGGGAACGGTTGACCTGCAGGGGTTTGCCTTCCTGCGGGGGCGCGGGCCAGAGCGCCTTGGCGCTGAGCCGGCCCCACAGGGCCGGATCCATGCGGCCCAGGGGCACGGCGATTTCGCCCAGCAGCACCGTGTCCGACCTGGTGACGGCGGCGGGCAGGATTTTGAGCCGCCAGTCGTCCTGGGTCAGGACGTTCACCTGACCTTCCGGGGCCAGCGGGGCCTGGCCGTTGGCCAGCAGGGAGCCGGTTTTGGCGGCGCGTTTGTCCTGGGCGTTGGGCGGCAGGGCGATGCGCGCCACTTGTTTTTGCGGGGTGAGCTGACGTTTGATCTGGCTGGGGGAACGCCGGTGATCGCGGTCGTTGTCCTGCCATACGGCCTGGGGTACGCCGGCCGTGGGCGCTGCCGGGACAGGCCGCGCCGCCAGGCAGAGCAAAGCCGCCGCCAGGCAGAACAAAGCCGCCGAACGGAGCCCGAAGCTGCCGTGCCGTGGAGCCTCCGGCCGTTTTGCCGGGGAATGGGGCCTACCGCCAAGCCATGCCAGGGCGCGCCGCATGATCCGCATCTCCTTTAGCTGCGCTTGAGCTGCACCGCGATGCCCAGCATGGAGTCCGAGGTCTGAATGGACTTGGAGTTGACCTCATAAGCGCGCTGGCCCACGATCATATTGACCATTTCGTCCACCACTTCCACGTTGGACATTTCCAGAAAGCCCTGGGCCAGGGTGCCCACGTTGTCCGTGCCGGGCACGCCTTCCACGGCGTCGCCGGAGGCTTCGGTGGGGGTGAAGAGGTTGCGGCCGCGCGCGTCCAGGCCTGCGGGATTGATGAAGGTGTAGAGGGGAATTTCGGCCCCGGCCAGCTCCTGCCCCTGCGAATCCAGGGCGGCGATGTGCCCGGAAGAGGAGATGGAGATGGTCTTGGTTTCGGCGGGCACGGCAAACTCCGGCTGGAGAATGTAGCCGTTGGCCGTGACCACGGTGCCGTCCTGGTTGAGCTTGAAGGAGCCCGCGCGGGTGTACATAAGCTCGCCGTTCACGTCCACCTGAAAGAAGCCGTCGCCTTCTATGGCCACGTCCAGGGAGTTGCCGGTGTTCTGGAAGTCGCCCTGGGTAAAGAACTTGTGCACGGCCGTGGGGCGAGTGCCCAGGCCCACCTGGATGCCCACGGGCACGCGGTTGTCGCCTTCAGTAATGGACCCGGCCATGCGCATGGTCTGGTACATAAGATCCTCAAACTCGGCGCGGCTTTTTTTGAAGCCCGTGGTGTTCACGTTGGCCAGGTTGTTGGAGATGACGTCTATGTTGAGCTGCTGGGCCACCATGCCGGTGGCGCCTGTCCAGAGGGAACGCATCATGGGGCAAACTCCTTACGGCGGTCTGCGGCGGGGTTAACCCTGCCGACGGCCCACCTTTTCCGTGGCGTTGCGGTCCAGGCTGTCGGAGGTCTGCATGACCTTCTGGTAGGCCTCAAACTGCCGTTGCACTTCGATCATGTTGACCATTTCCGAAACAACCTCCACGTTGGCTGCCTCGGTGAAGCCCTGTTCCAGGCGCGCGCCGTCCAGGTAGGCGTTGCCTTCGGCCACCTGCACGTTCTGGCGCGGGCGGTAGAGGTTGCCGCCCTGTTTTTCCAGGTTCTGGAGGTTGTTCACGCTCACCAGGGCGAGCTGGTCCACCAGCGCGCCGTCGGCCAGCACCTGGCCGTCCCCGCTGATCTGGATGTTGCGCGTGCCCGGGGGGATGACGATGTTGCCGCCGCCCAGGCCCTGCACCGTGTAGCCTTGCGGCGTCATAAGCACGCCGTCGGCGTCAAGGGAAAAAGCTCCGCTGCGGGTAAGAAAGGCCCCCGTGGGCGTGTTGACGCGGAAAAAGGCGTTTTCGCCGTTGATGGCCACGTCCAGGGAATTGCCGGTGAACTGCATGGACCCCTGGGAGAAATCCGTGCGCGCCACGGCAATGCGCGACCGGGCGGCGTTGTGCGGTTCCGGAAACAGGGGCTTGGAGCGCAGGTTAAGGATGGGTTCGCGGATCTCGTCATGGGCGTAGGTGACCATGGTGTCCTTGAAGGCCAGGGTATCGCGCTTGTAGCCGCGCGTGTTCACATTCGCCAAATTATTGGCGATGAAATTCATCCGGTGTTCGGTGGTGAGCGCGCCGAAAAGCCCGCTGTACATGCCCGCCTGCATAGTCTTGCTCCTTGGTTGGCGGCCGCGCGCGGTGGGGGGCGCGGCCGTCGTGCACGGGCCTGACGGCCCTTGGCGCAATTCTATGCAAAGAACGGGCCAGAGACGAAGCCGACTCCGGCCCGCGCCCGGCCTCCATACGGCGGGCCAGAGCGTGCCCCGGCAGTCCGCCCAGGGCTGTGGACGATGGCAGCGACGCTGTTACTGCGCCAGGCGCAGCACAAAGGGCAGGCTTTGCCGCACCAGAAGGAAAAAGATGGCCAGCAGGTTGAGCCAGAGGATGCGGCGCGGAGCGCGCAGGGCAAACAGCAGCGCCCAGCAGGCGATGGCCAGGGTCAGGGGAATGAGCCCCAGGGCCTGGGCGGCCACGTCCGGGGGCAAGGGGCCAGGGCGCAGCGAGACGCCCACAAACAGGCCCCAGCGGTCCAGGCAGCGGGGAATGTAGCCCAGCAGGGCCCACAGGGCGCACCAGCGGCCGGCCTTGCGCAAGGCGTCTTCGGCAGGCGGCGCGCCCTCGGGGCCGGTGCGCAGGCAGGTCAGGGCCAGCAGGGCCGCCGCTCCCGCCGGGGACAGGGCGGCAAACAGGTCATGGATGGAAGTGGAGAGCACGGCCTCGGCGGCGGCACTCAGTTCCATGCCCTGGGGCAGGCCGGCGAAAGGCCAGCGCGGCAAGGCCAGGGCAGCGAAAAAGCAGCCCAGGGCCGCCAGGGCCAGGATGAGGCGGCTGCGGAATTCCGGCGCTTCCCATTGGCTCAGGGCCGGGTCCGGGGCGGTTTTTCTGCCTTTGACGCGGCGCTGGTCCGCTTCCGGCAGGGCGGGCAGGGGGGCGGCGGCGTCCGCTTTCAGATAAAAGAACAGGCAGACCATGCCCGCAAGCCAGGCCAGGGCTGCGCTGGTGGCGGGCAGCATGGCGGGGTGCAGGGGATAGAGGCCCGCAAGCCCGGCCCAGCCGCGCAACTGCACGATCAGGCCCAGGTGGTCCCCCACGGCGCAGAAAATCCCCAGGGGGGCCAGGCGGAAGGCCAGACGGGCCATGCGTCCGGCTCCGAAGGCGCAGAGCCGGGCGTTGCCGCGCCGACCGGCCAGCAGGGTCAGGGCCAGGACGGCGGGGAGCCCGGCGGCGGCCGCCGCGCCCAGGGAAAGGATGCTCAAAAGCCATTGCCAGCAGAGAAGCCAGACGGGAAAAGTTTGCATGGCCGCTTTTGTATCCTGTCCCGCACGCGCCCGCAAGCTCATCAAGTTCGCGTCCGAAGATGCGGGCCCCATATCTTGCCCCGCACGCGCAGGCCCGGCCGCGCGCCGCTTGCGGGGCGGCCCTTCCTGACCTATAGTGCCGCAGTTACGCCCGTGTGGGGCCAACGCACAGCACAAGGTAGGGTTATGACTGTTATCGCCGTTCTGGGGCTGGCCCTGGCTCTTTCCATGGATGCTTTTGCCGTGGCCGTGGCTTCGGGCTGCGCCCTGCGCGCGCCCAGCCGACGGCAGTATCTGCGGCTTTCCGGGGCCTTCGGCTTTTTTCAGTTTGCCATGCCGGTGCTGGGTTGGGCCCTGGGGCTTTCCGTGCGCGGATACATGGAGGCCTGGGACCACTGGATCGCCTTTGTCCTGCTGGCCTGGATCGGCGGCAAAATGGTTGTTTCCGGCTCCGCCGCCTGGCGCGGGCGCGCGTCCTGTACGCGGCCCACAGTGGACCCGGCGGCCGGGCGCAATCTGCTCCTGCTGAGCGTGGCCACCAGTGTGGACGCCCTGGCCGTGGGGCTTTCTTTTGCCGTGCTGGGGGCCCCGGTCTGGGGCCCGGCGTTCTGCATCGGTTTGGTCTGCGCCATGGTCACGGCCTGCGGCGTGTTTCTGGGCAAAACTCTGGCCAACACCTGCGCGCTCAACGCCTGGGCCGAGCTGCTGGGCGGGCTGACCCTGCTGGCCATTGCCTGCAATATCTTGCGGGAGCACAACGCCTTCGGCTAGGCTTTGCCCGCGGCCGCCTGCGGGCGGCTTTGCGCTGAACAATCGAAGGAGGATTGTTATGGCAACCGTCAGCGCCACCTATCTGGGCGACCTGCGCGTGGAATGCGTCCACGAGCAGAGCGGCGTCAGGCTCATTACCGACGCCCCTACAGACAACCAGGGCAAGGGCGCGTCCTTTTCGCCCACGGATCTCTGCGCCACGGCTCTCGGGGCCTGCGCCATGACCATCATCGGCATTTACGCCCAGAGCCACGGGGTGGACGTCACCGGCGCAAAAATGCGCATTGCCAAGACCATGAGCGCCAACCCGCGCCGCATCGGCAAGGTGGAGGTGGTCTTCGAGATGCCCGATAAGGACTATTCGGACAAGGAAAAGGCCATTATGGAGCGCTGCACCCAGACCTGCCCTGTGCACCTGACCCTGCACCCGGATGTGGAGCAGATTTTTACCTTCCACTGGCAACGCTGAGCGGGGCGCGCCCGCCCGTCTGCACCTTCCGCACCTTTGCCGCGCGGTCCGACCGCGTGTTTTTTATGGAGGTTCCCATGACCAACGCCAGAATCAGATATCTCGGCAACATGCGCATGGAATGCGTGCACCCCGGCAGCGGCGCGCGGCTGGAAGTCACGCCCACCAAGGAACACGGCGGCCAGGAGGACTCTTTCTCCCCCGTGGACCTCTGCGTGGCCTCCCTGGGCTGCTGCGCTTCCACGGTCATCGCGGGCTATGCCGCCCACCACAACCTGGATGTGACGGGCATGGAAACGGAAGTGAGGGCCGCCATGCATCAGGGCTCGCCCGCGCGCCTGGGCCGGGTGGAGGTAATCTTCCACATGCCGGACCAGCCCTTCAGCACCAAGGACAAGACCGTTCTGGAGCGCGTGGCCCTTACCTGCCCCGTGCACCACAGCCTGCACCCGGATGTGGAGCAGGTGTTTACCTTTGACTGGAAGAAGTAGGGACCGTCTGTCCGCCGTCTTCAAGGAGCAAGCCATGCCGAAAACTGCGGCGTTGATTCTGGCTGCGGGCAAGGGCACCCGCATGCATTCCGACAAGCCCAAGGTGCTGCAGACCCTTTTGGGCGAGCCCATGCTGGCCTGCGTGCTGGAGGCCCTGCGGCCGGTTTTCGGCGAGGACGTCTGGATTGTGACCGGGCACCGGGCCGACCTGGTGCGGGCCGCCTTCCCCGATGCGCGCTTTGTGCTGCAGGAAGAACAGCTGGGCACGGGCCACGCCCTTATGCAGGCCCTGCCCGCGCTGACCGAGGCGGGGTGCAGCCATGTGCTGGTGGTCAACGGCGATGTGCCCCTGCTTTCAGAGGCGCTGGCGCGGCATTTTCTGGCCGAAGCCATGGGCGCGGACCTGGCCTTCGCCACTATTGAAGTGGACAATCCCGGCGCATACGGCCGGGTAGTGCGGCAGGGGGATGTTGTGACGGCCATTGTGGAGGCCAAGGACTACGACCCCGCCCTCATGGGGCCCGCGGGCAACGAGGTCAACGCGGGCATGTATCTGTGCTCCCTGTCCGCGGCGGCGCGCTTGCTGCCCCAGGTGAGCAACAGGAACAAGAGCGGGGAATACTACATCACCGATCTGGTGGGCCTGGCCGCGGCCGGGAAGTACCGGGTGCGCGGCGTGCGCTGCGGCCGGGACGCGGCCCTTCTGGGCGTCAACTCCCCGCGGGAGCTGGCGCAGATGGAAGAAACCCTGCGCGCCGCCATTGTGGAGGGCCTGCTGGAAGCCGGAGTGCTGCTGCACGCCCCCGCAGCCGTGCGGGTGGGCCCGCGCGCGCGGGTGGAGCCGGGCGCAGAGCTTACGGGCCCGTGCGAAATCTACGGCGCAAGCCTGGTGGCCCGCGGCGCCAGCGTGGCCTCGCACTGCGTTATCCGGGATTGCGAGCTGGCCGCCGGGGCCGAGGTGCGTTCCTTCTCGCACCTGGAAGGAGCCGTGGTGGGGCCCGGCGCGCTGGTGGGGCCCTTTGCCCGCCTGCGGCCCGGCGCCGTGCTGGAGGAGGCCTCCCATGTGGGCAACTTTGTGGAGCTCAAAAAAGCCCGCCTGGGCAAGGGGGCCAAGGCCAACCACCTCAGCTATCTGGGCGACGCCGAAATCGGCGCGGGCAGCAATATCGGCGCGGGCACCATCACCTGCAACTACGACGGCAAACACAAGTACCGCACCGCCATCGGCGAGCGCGCCTTTATCGGCAGCAACACGGCCCTGGTAGCGCCCGTCAGCGTGGGCGCGGGCGCGTTGGTGGGGGCGGGCTCTGTGATCACCAAGGACGTGCCCGATGGCGATCTGGCCATAGCCAGGGGCAAACAGAAGAACCTGCCCCGCAAGGGCTAGCCGCTCGCGGCCCCGCGCCGCCTGGCGGGGGCGCGGCTTCCGGCAGGGCGCAAAAACCCTCGGCGGTTGCCGGGGGTTTTTTACGGGCCAAAGGCATCTCCTTTCTTGCCAAGGGGCTGGCTCGGTGCTAGATTGAGGCCATGGAACTTCTGGAACAGCTCGAAAAGCAAGTCGCGGCACTTTTAGACAGACTCGACCGCCTCAAGACGGAAAATGCGCGTCTGCGCACGGAGTCTGCCGCTATGGGGGCGGATAAGGCCGCGTTGGAAGAGGAAAACCTGAGATTGCTGGAAGCTCTTGAAAAAGAGGAACAGACGCGTAAGGCGGCCCTTGGCCGCATCGACGCCCTGTTGCACGATATTCAGGAGCACGACAGCGTCGAGTAGGACTCTGTGAATCAGGATGCCATCAACCTCTCCGTTCTCGGGTTGAGCGTCGATTTCAAACCCGGCGCGGACATGAGGCGCGTGCGGGAAGCTGTCCAGCTGTTGGAAGAACGGTATGCTGACCAGGAGCAGAGGTTCTCTAAAAGGCAGACCAAGGATATTCTGCTGACCTTTCTGGCCCTTGGGCTGGCGGATGATTTGTTGCAAGCGCAGAAGGAGCTCGCCGCGTTGCGCCATGGGGTGCACGGCCTGCTTTCAAAGATAGAGGAGTCCGCGTGACTCCCCGGCGTTTCCCTGGGGTGTGCGTGATTTATGCCTCGGTGCTAACCTGACAAGTGTTGTTAAAGGGGGCCGTCACTGTTCCTCGTGTGCACGCCCGGCGCGACCGGGAAGCCTGAGAGGGGCATACAGGCGCCCGACCTGGATATCCAGGTTTCTGTACCGCAAGCATGACACGGCGCTCTGGGGAATCGCAATCTTTCCCCGGTGTTGAGGTGTTCCGGCTCCGGCCGGAACGCTTTTTCTGTGCAACGCCATCCTCGCGCCGCGTATGGCGGCCATCCAGCCCAGGCAGCAGCCCCCTTGGGGCCCCATTGCTACGGCTTCCGGCGTCGGTCGGTTGCCGGTGTTCTCCGGGCCGGCCCGCGGCTGGTCCCGTCTTGATAAAAGAGAGGCTGGATTCATGGACCCATTGTTGATTCTTGCGCTGGCGGCGGCAGCCGTGTGCGGCGTTGCGCTGGGCGTCGTTCTGGACAGGCGCGCCACGGCCAAACGCTTGGGCGATGCCGACGAGCTGGCCAAAAGGATAGTGACCGAAGCCCGCAAGGAGGCGCAGGCTCAGAAAAAAGAAATTCTCATCCAGGGGCAGGACGACCTTTTCAACCAAAAGCGCGAGCTGGAAAACGAATTCAAAGAGCGGGAACGCGAAATCAAAGCCCGCGAGCGCAAACTGGAAGAAATGGGCAACCGCCTGGAAGAAAAACTGGAAAAAGCCACCGCCAGGGAGCAGGATCTGCTGGCTGCGGAAAAAGACCTGGCCCGTAAGGAACGCCAACTTGGCGAATCCGAAGCCTTTTTGCAGACCCGCATTGACGAGCAGGAGCAGCGCCTGGCCCAGATAGCCGGCTTTACGGCAGAAGAGGCCAAGGACCGGCTGTTCCAGGAAATTGAGGCTAAAACCCGGCACGAATCGGCGCGCATGATCCGCCAGATTGAAATGGAAGCGCACGAAACCGCCGACCGCAAGGCCAAAGAAATCCTCTGCAACGTTATCCAGCGCTACGCCGGCGATTATGTGAACGAGCAGACCGTCACCGCTGTGGCCCTGCCCAGCGAAGACATGAAAGGCCGCATCATCGGCCGCGAGGGCCGCAATATCCGCGCTCTGGAGGCAGCCACCGGCGTGGACCTGATCATCGACGACACGCCCGAAACCGTCATCCTTTCCGCCTACAGCCCCCTGCGCCGCCAGGTGGCCAAAATGGCGCTGGAACGGCTCATTCAGGACGGCCGCATCCATCCCGCCCGCATTGAGGACGTTGTGCAGAAGTGCGAGCAGGAGCTGGACGCCCAGGTGCGCGAAGTGGGCGAGCAGGCAACCTTCGACGCCGGCGTGCACGGCATCCATCCGGAGCTGGTCCGCCTTCTGGGGCAGCTGCGCTACCGCACCTCCTTTACCCAGAATGTGCTCCAGCACTCGCTGGAGGTTTCCGCTCTCTGCGGCATGATGGCCGCCGAGCTGGGCATGGACGTGAAAAAAGCCAAACGCGCCGGGCTGCTGCACGATATCGGCAAGGCCGTGGACCACGAGGTGGAAGGCCCCCACGCCCTCATCGGCGCGGACCTAGCCAAAAAGTACAACGAAAGCCAGGAAATCGTCCACGCCATCGCCGCCCACCACGAGGATCAGCGCCCCTCCACGGCCCTGGCCGTGCTGGTGCAGGCCGCGGATTCCATCTCCGGCGCGCGCCCCGGCGCACGCAAGGAACTGCTGGAAAACTACGTCAAACGCCTGGAAGACCTGGAAGGCATTGCCACCAGCTTCGCCGGCGTGACCAAGGCCTACGCCATCCAGGCCGGACGCGAAATCCGCGTCATGGTCAATTCCGAACAGGTGGATGACGACGCCACCTATATGCTCTGCAAGGAAATTGCGCAGAAAATTGAGAAAAATCTGACCTATCCCGGTCAGATCCGGGTTACGGTCATCCGTGAACGCCGGGCTGTGGAGCTCGCCAAGTGATTCCTGCCGGCGCGGGCTTCGGCCCCTTTCTTGTGCTTGATCTGGCGGCCGGCTTCATGCTGGCCGCCGCCGCATCCGGCCTGGCGCGCGCGGGCGGCAGCCGCTCCGGCGGCGCGCTGGCCCTGGCCTGCCTGGCCGGGACCGCCGCGCCCCTGCTGCGCGATACCCTCCTGGGCCTGCCCCTCCTGGCCCTGGATCAGCCCGCCTACCTGGCCGCCGCCCTGACCGGTGGCCTGGCGGGCCTGCCCCTGCCCCGTCTGCGCCGCGCCGGCCTGTGCCTTGCCCTGGCCGACGCCCTTGGTCTGGCCCTGGCCACCGGCCTTGCGGCCGCCAAGGGCGCGGTTCTGGGCCTGGGGGCCGCTGGCGTGCTGCTCCTGGCGCTGCTCTCCGGCCTCGCCGGGGGCCTGGTGCGCGATACGCTCCTGGGCAATACCGCTCTGGCCATGGAAGAAGATCTTTACGCCACGGCCGCCGCCCTGGGGGCCGTGGTTTCCCTGGCCTGCGTCTGGCATGCCCGTCTGCCCCCCTGGCAGTGCGCTCTGGCCGGCGCAGCCTGCATTCTGCTGCTGCGCGCCTTCCGCCTGCGGCGGGCGTAGGGCGGATTCTCAGGTGAAAACTTTTCTCTCCGCCAGCAAGGCGACAGGCGCACCTTACCCTGTCATGGCCGCTGCGCAAGCAAACGCCCCCCGTGCAGGCGTAAGCGCAATGTATTTGCGTTGTTAAGCGCAGAAATGAGCGCATTGTGAGCTTTGAGAATGCATATTCTCAAAGCTACTCTGCTCTAAAGAGAACCAGACGCTTCTCTCCGCTTCTTTTCCCGCAAAAAAAAACAGCGGGTTCAGTGTATGGCCAGCATGCGGCGCAGCAGGGCCTCCACTGTGGGATCCTTGCCTTTGACCGAGGCCAGGGCGGACTTGAGGTCCTCTGGCCACGCCGCGCGTTGCAGATCCGTATACATGGTGACCAGATGGCTGCTGTCCGCCAGAACCGTGACGGCATAAGGCACGGAACGGCCCGTGACGGTGAAGCTCCAGGCCTCGTCAGCGGCACGGACCGGGCCGCCGCCTTGCTGGGCGGCCAGGGCTGCGGCGTGGGTCGCAGGGTCCGTTCCTGCCTCCAGGGGCTTGATATCCAGGGTGAAAAAGTGGTTGTGGTCGTCCTGAACAAAGATGGCCCCCTCCCGCGGCATAAAGTGGCAGGAATCGGGGATATCCATAGTGACAAAGGCGAACTGGTATTCCCTGGCCTGGGCCGTGCCCGCAAGGCAGCACAGCAGCACAAAAAACAAAAAAGCGGAACGGAACATGGCTTCCTCTGGCTGGTGTTCAAGAAAGGCCCGCTACACGGCGGGCGGCTGCGGAACCCCGGCAGTATACCGTGCCGCGGGGTTTTCGCCAAGTCCGCCTGTGAGGGCCGACGTTTCCCAAAAAAATGCGTACCTGAGCAAAAAAATCGGAAATTTTGCTTGACTTTGAAATTCAATTTCAATTATACAGAGGGCAACGACAACGTCAACAACACTACAGGGCGTCGACGGACGGCGGCCAGGCAGGAGGACAAGATGTGCGTTACCCTTATCGGCGGCATGGACCGGCTGAAAAAAGATTATATGGCGGCGGCGGAGCAGGACGGGCATTCCCTCAAGTTCATCACCCGCAATGAGCGGAATTTTGTGGACAAGATCGGCAATCCGGACGCGCTCATCGTCTTCACCAATAAAATTTCTCACGAGGCCAAGCGCAAGGCCGTGCAGGTGGCCAAGTCTCGCAATATCCCCCTGCAGATGGTGCATTCCTGCGGCGTTTCTTCCCTGCGGGAATGTCTGCGCAGTGCGTAGGCGAAATTTATTTTCGCCGGCCACGCCGAGTGCAGCGTTTTAAAGGTAATCTGCGCTAGTGCCCTGCGCCTTCCGCGGGCAGGGCTTCCACAAGCAGTTCTTTGTCCAGAGCGGCCACGGGGCGGACGGGCAGCAGCCCGTTTCCCTGCTGGCCGTTTTGCGTGGGGGGCGCTCCGGGCGCGGGGCGCAGACGGCAGGCCGCGTAGTATTCGTTGACGCCGTGGGGCAGGCCGCCGTTGCGGTCAGCGTGCGTGCCGTCCGCGCGGGCGTCCGGGGCCAGCAGCATGCGGGGCAGGGCCAGCTGGCTTTGCAGAAAATCCCGCCGCTTGCGGTCCGCCAGGGCGCGCAGGCGCGCAGCGCGCTCCAGCTTTTCCTTGTGGGGCACCTGGTCCGCAAAACGGTCCGCCGCTGTGCCGGGCCGCCGTGAATAAGGAAAAACGTGGGCGTAGGTAAGGGGCAGGGCCGCCAGAAAATCCTCCAGCAGGCGCATATCCGCTTCCGTCTCGCCGGGAAAGCCCGCAATGACGTCCACGCCCAGGCCCAGGCGCGGCCAGTGGTCGGTCAGGGCTTCCACGGCCTGGGCCAGCATGGCGGCGGTATAGTGCCCGCGTCCCATGCGTTTGAGCACGCTTTGGCTGGCGTGCTGCAGTGAGATGTGCAGGTGCGGGCAGAGCAGTCGGCAGGCGCGCAGCGCCTCCAGCCCGCGCCGGTCGAGCTGGCCCGGCTCCAGAGAGCTGATGCGCAGGCGCGCCCGGCCCGCGTATGTGGGGGCCAGGGCCGCGTCCAGGGTCGTGAGCAGGTTCCAGAAGTCCCCGGTTGCCGCGTCCCGGCCGTATTGGGCCAGGTTGATGCCGGAGAGCATGATCTCCGCGTGGCCGGCCGCGAGCAGGCGGCGGGCTTCGGCCACGATCTCCGCCACAGGGCGGCTGCGGGGGCGGCCGCGGGTCAGGGGCACGATGCAGTAGGTGCAGCGGTGGGCGCAGCCGTCCTGTATTTTGAGCACGGGCCGGGCGCGTTTGAAGCCCTCAATGCGGAAGGGTGGGAAGGCCGCCGGAATCGTGGCGGCAGATCCGGACGGACGGTTTGCAGCGTCGGAAAGGCGGCTCGCGGGGGGCGTTTCCGCCGGGGCGTCGTTTTCCGGCCACGGGCCGCGCAGCAAAAGGCTTTTGCGTTCCTGCGGCAGGATCAGGTCCGGCGCGGCCCAGAAGGCCCCGCGGCGGGGGTGGTAGTCCGCAAACAGGCGTGCGGCGCAGCCCGTGAGGATGAGGCGCGCCTGCGGAGCTTCGCGCCGCAGGCGGTAAACGGCGTTGCGGGCGTCCCTTTCGCCCTTGGCGGTGATGGCGCAGCTGTTGACGCAGACCACCGCAGCTTGCGCCGGGTTGTCGCACTCCTCGCCGCCCAGGCGCAGCCAGGCCTCGCGCAGGGCTTCAGTTTCGTACTGGTTGACCTTGCAGCCGAAGGTGACAAGAAAGAATTTCCAGGCGGCCATGGCGCAGGTGTACGCAAAAGCGCTTGCCTTGACAAGGCGGCGGCGGGTAGGCTTGGCCGCATGGCGCGTTATCTTCTTTTTGCAGTACTGTTGTTGTGTTGGGGGCCTTGCCTGGCCGCGCGGGCCGCTTCCGAGGATGCTGTTCCCCCGTCGGACGCCGCCGTGCTGGCCCGGATGGACGCTGCGGCCGTGGCCCGGCTGGATCTCTATTGCCTGCGCAGCGCCTATCCGCAGATAACGGGCTTTGCGGACGACGGCGAGGGCCGCTGGCTGCGCTTCGCCGATGGGCGGCGCGTGCTCTACGCCGCGCCCTTGGCCGAGAGCGCGGCCACGGCCGGTCTGGCCCTGAGCAATCCTGAGGCCGACTCCCTTTGGGACGTGGACGTGCGGACCAGCATGGCCGAGCTCTATCCCCTGGAGCCGGAGCGGCCCGCCACCCCCGTGGGCGTTTCGCCGGGGCGGCGGCGCTCCCATGCGCTGCTGCGCGCCCTGTACGGCGAGACGCAGGCGGCCGTGCGCGCCCGGCTGCGCCCCGCGCGCCTGCTGGGGCAGGGGCTGCAGCTGGCCGAACCGGCCGCCCAGGCTCTGAACAAAGCAGACGCGCGCCTTACCGCCGCCGTGCGGGCCGATCCCGCCCTGCGTCCTTTGCTCAAGGTAGATGGCGGCTTCACCTGGCGGCGTATTGCCGGCACAACCCGCCTGAGCCCCCACGCCTTCGGCATCGCCCTGGACATCAGCCCCGGCATCGCCACCTACTGGCGCTGGAGCCCGCTGCAGCCCCATCCCCTGCAGCGCGGCTATCCCACGGCCATTGTGGCGGCCTTTGAGGACGCGGGCTTTATCTGGGGCGGCAAATGGCATGAATACGACCTCATGCACTTTGAATACCGGCCGGAACTTCTCTGCAAGGCGCGCGTCCTGCGCGGGCTGCGCAAGGTTTTTTCCCCCGATGCGGACAACTATTAGGGCCGTTCAACGTTGCAATGCCCTGGCGGCTGCGTGAGCAGACGCCCGCCGTGGAGAGGCGTAAGCGCAATTTATTTGCGCTGGAAAGCGCCGGAACGAGCGTGCTGCAAACTTTGAGAATGCATATCCTCAAAGTTGATCTGCTATAGCCCGTTCCGCCCGTGCGGCGGCGCGGGGGGGGGCCGCAGCGGAGCGCGCCTGAAGCCGTGGGCGATCCGTTCAGCCGCGTTGGGTCAGGTCGTCACGTTCCTCCTGAGCTCCGGCGTCCAGCTGGGCGGCAAAACGGTTGCACCAGGTGTTTGTTACGCCCAGCGCCAGGGCATAGGGCAACAGGCGGCGGAAGACGGCGGGCGTATCTTCCGGGGCTGTCCAGCGGACGCTGCATTGCTCCATGCGCGGCATTTCGACGTTGCGGATGTACAGGGCAAGGCCTTCAAGCTCGTCCAGCACGGCCCTGACGGCCTTGCTGGGCGCTTTGATGATGGCCGTGAAGAACAGGGCCGTCGCCGTCGTAAGCGCGGGAAGCGCCCAGGCCAGAGTGGGCAGAAGACCTGCGGCGCGCAGCGCCCACAAGCCGCAGCAGGCCAGGGTCAACGCCGCGATCCCGGCCAGAGCGGGCCGGAAGGTGCCCTGGCGCGGGAACAGCAGAGGCGCGGCCAGCGTGCCGCAGAAGACGGCGCAGAGGGCGTTCTGCGTGCTGGTGGGGGAGAGGCCAGCGGCTGCGGCCGCGGCAATGAGGTCCGAATCCAGAACGCTGGCCATAAGCGCCAGGGGGGTCAGAGCAAACCAGCCCAGCACCGCCACCCAGGCGTTGGCCTTCCAGGCGGCGGGGAAGCGGCGGCGGAGGCAGGTTTTGGCTGCGGCGAACAGGGCCCGCACGTTGGGGTCGTGGGGGCGCAGCGTCAGCCTGCCGTCGGGGGCATGGCGGACCAGCGCGTCGTAAAGGGCGCGCTCTTCCTCTGGCAGATCTCTGGCTGCGGCTTCTTCCAGGGGGCGCGGCTCCAGAACGAAAGCGCCGTTCTCCGCCTGACGGACAACGCAGAGCCCGCGGAAGGCCAGATCCAGAAAGGCGGCGGCCAGCCCCCGGCCGCTGACGCGGGCGGCGTTGCGCAGATAGTCCGCGGCGAGGGGGGAAAGGGGGGTGACGGCTGTAGCCTTGTCGGTCACAGGGGCCGGGGGCGGTTGTGTTCTGGGGGCAATGATTCCCTTGGGCGGATCCGCCCCCAGCCGCCGCCAGAGGAGAAAAAAGTACAGAAAGACCGCGCAGAAGGCCAGGATCTGGGTGGGAAGGCGTGGGTTGTCCGCAAACAGCGCGGCCGGCAGGCCTTGCGCGCGGGCGGTCTGTTCCCCCGCAGGGGGAGTCGGCGTTGCCGTTGGGCGAGCCTGTTTTGCAGCAGGGCTGATTTGCGCCGCAGCGGCAAGAGAGCGCACGTCGGCGGCGCGTCGGCCGTCGTATTCTTCCGCCGGAGCGGTGCTGCCGCCGAGCGGCAGGCAGAGCGGCAGCAGGGCGCAACAGAGCGCGAGCAGGCGGCAAGGCCGACAAAGGAACATGGAGACCCTCCTTGCGGTGCGGGGCGAAGTGCGGCGCAGGTTCCCGCGCCCCTGAAGATGCGTGCATCGCGCGCGGAAGGCAAGCCCTGCGGCGCGGAGCGCGCGGGCCGTCGGGCGTGCGCCTTGCCTTCTTCCAGATATGTTCCGGACGCATTTTTTCCGTTCCGTGGTGCTTCCCTTGCCAGACAGCGCCCTAAGGATTATAGTGGATTCATGTGCTTCTTCAATCCCTCCATATTTTCTTTATTGCGCCGCATTATCTGCGGTTTTCCTGAAGAACGCTACTGGCGTTCCCTCTTGTAGCATCGCGCGTATTTTTCGGCGTCGGCCCTTGTGCGGACCCTGTCGTTGACGGGGCCTTTTCTGTTCCATTTATGTGCGAGATGCAGTATGTGCGCGACAAAACCATATCATTGGCTGTGCCTTGCGGCGGCCATATTGTTGGAGGTGGCGGGCTCCACCGTCATGAAGCTCTCCCAGGGCTGGCAGTTTGCTTATGCCAATGCGGTGGGCCTGGGCTGCATGTGGGGGGCCGTGGGCCTTTCTTACTATCTGCTGGCCAAGGCCATTACGGGCTTGCCCGTGGGGGTGAGCTTCGCCTTCTGGGAGGGGCTGGGCCTTACCTGCATCACGCTCTGCGGCGTGCTGCTGCTGGGCGAAACCCTCAATGCCCGGCGCGTGCTGGGGCTGGCGTGCGTGCTGACAGGCGCGTTGCTGGTGCACCACGGCACGGAAAGCGGCGCTGTTGACGCCCCCTGCGCCGCAAAAGAAGAGCCTGACGACGCCCTGGCGGATCTGGACGTGGGGGGGCTGTGATGCCCGCGACGCTTTCCGGTTTTCCTTTCGTACTGGTGCTGCTGGCCGCGACCCTGGACGTGCTGGCCAATCTGTTGCTGGCCCGGTCGGAAGGCTTCCGCCGCCGGGGCCCTGGGCTGCTGGCCCTGGCGTTGGTGGGTCTGGCTTTTTATTGCCTTTCGCTGGCTGTGCGGCAGATGGATCTTTCCGTGGCTTATGCTCTGTGGGGCGGCCTGGGGCTGCTGGGAACCGCCCTGGGCGGCTGGCTGCTGCTGCGGCAAAGGCTTGCGCCCAGCGCTTTTGCGGGCATGGCCCTGCTGGTCTGCGGCATGGTCCTGCTGCGGTTGAGTTAGGGCGGTTCAACGTTGTACTGCCGCGGCGGCTGCATGAGCAGACGCCCGCCGTGCAGGCGCAAGCGCAGGTTATTTGCGCGGGTAAGCGCTGGAACGAGCGCGCCGCAACCTTTGAAGATGCATTCGCAAGCGCAATCTGCTCCAGGATTTCCAGGCGTCCGCCGTCGGCTCTGGGCGGTTTTTTGTTGCCGGGGCCGCACTGCGGGTGTACACGCCCGCCAGGTGGCCTTATCTTCCTTCACGGAGTGGAAGGGCCTGACAAAACAGGAGGGCCCGACGGAGTATATGGGCCTGGCGGGACGCCACAGGGCATTGCCCCTTGCAGACGGTTTCGCGAGCTGCGGGGATGCACCGCGTTTGCGTCGCAAGGCGGTCAGGATACAGGAATTGAGATGGACACACGTTTTTGGGCGTATCTGGAAGAGTGGCGGCGGCGTTTCCCCCGGCGCAGGAAACTTGCCTGGCGCGAGGGCTGGCTGGAGAACGGCTATTGTGCGGACTGCTGCTACTGCTGCGGCCCGCAGGACTCCAACGAGCCTTTCCCTATGGGGTTGTTGCCGGGGCAGTTGCGGCCCGGCATGGCCGAGGATTTTTATCTGCTCAATGCGGATACGGCCTATATGGACGCCAGGGGCTGCCGCGCCTGCACGGCCCACGGCTGTCGTCTGCCCCGGCCGCAGCGGCCCGTGGCCTGCGGGCTGTTCCCCCTGGTGCTCAACGCGGGCGGCATGTATGTGTACAGAACCTGCCCGGCCGTCCTGTTTACGCCGCTCAACGAGCTGGCGGAGCTGGGGCGGCAGGCGGCCCGCTGGCTGCAGGGCTTTCCGCGCCGGGATCTGGAGCATATTGCCCTGAACCTGCCGGAGGCCGTGCTGGCCGAGCGCTATATTTCCCTGAGCCTGCCGGTCTGCCCGGCGGACGCGGGCGCGGCGGCTGCCGTGTCCGGGGCGGCGGCACAGGCGCACGAAGGCCCGGCGCTTCCGCCCAGGGCCTCCCTGCCGTCAGACAAGGCCTGAGCGGCCGCACGAGCCGCGGAGCCTGCGGGCCGTCGTTGCTGAAGGACAGGGCGCACACGTCTTCCGGCTGCGCGGTTACGCGCCGGGGCGGGCGTGGCGGCTGGGCGGCGGCAAAGGCGGCTGCCCGTCGTGCAGGCGCAAGCGCAGAGTATTTGCGCTGTTAAGCGCCGGAACGAGCGTATCCTTAACTTTGAGAATGCATATGCTCAAAGTTATTCTGCTCTAGTCGCACTGGCCTTCGTGTTCCGGGCCTTCGGGAATTTCACAGGCCTGCTGGCGTTTGCCCGTGCCGTGGCATTCGTAGCAGGCCGTGCCGTCGCTGTTCTTGCCCGTGCCCCGGCAGGCCGGGCAGGTGGTATAGTCGTCGGTTTTGGCGGTTTTTGGGGTACTCATAGTCTGCCTCCTTGGTTTGGATGCCGTGCCTTCATAGTACGCAAGCGGGGGGCGGGGCGCAACCGTGCGCTGCACGTCCGTCCGGGGCGGGGCCCTGCGCGAAGATTTTGCGGATAAAAGGAATGTCCCATGCCGGAATTGCCTGAAGTGGAAACCGTGGCCCGCACCCTGCGGCCGCAGGTGCTGGGCTGTCGTCTGGGCGCGGCCCGGGCGCTGCGCGCGAGCAGCCTGCACCCTTTAAGCCTGCCCCTGGAGCGCCTGGACGGCGTGCGGGTGGCGGCAGTGGGGCGGCGCGGCAAACTGCTTTTGCTGGATTTGGACCCGGGTGCAGCCGTAGACGCGGCCCTGCGCGCGGCCACGGGCCTGCGCCTGGCCATCCACCTGCGCATGACAGGCCGGGTGCGCACGGTGGACGCGGCCTGCGCGCCGGGGCCGTACACCCGCTGCGTTTTTGCCTTCCGCACGCCCGCCGGGGAGGCGCGGCAATTGTTCTTTGACGATGTGCGGGCCTTTGGCCTGGTGCTGGCCGCCACGCCGGACATCCTGGCCCGCTGGTCCTTCTGGCGGGATCTGGGGCCGGAGCCGCTGGAGCTTGGGGCGGCGGATTTCGCAGCCCTGCTGCGGAGCCGCAGATCCGCCCTCAAGGCCGTGCTGCTGGACCAGAAGACCATTGCGGGCGTGGGCAACATTTATGCGGACGAAAGCCTGTTTGCCGCCGGGTTGGACCCCCGCCGCAAGGCGGACAGCCTTACCCCCGCCCAGAGCGCCCGTCTGCTGGCCTGCCTCAAGGACGTGCTGCTGCGTTCCATAGCCCAGTGCGGCAGCTCCATCCGCGACTACCGCGACGCCAACGGCGACGTGGGCGCATTTCAGAACTGTTTTGCCGTCTATGGCCGGGGCGGGGAGGCCTGCACCCGTTGCGGCAGGCCTTTGCAGAAGCTCCGGGTGGCGGGCCGCGCCACGGTCTGCTGCCCGCACTGCCAGCGCTGAACCGTGCGGGGCGAACGCAGGTTGGAGCTTGCGGCGTTTCAAGGCTGGAATGCGCTCAGAGCGAATCCATGAGGCAAAGGGCCGGGGTCAGCTCGCCCAGGGTGTCGATCAGGGCCATGTTTTCGCTGTAGTCCACGGGGCAGGCCACCAGGGAGACGCCAGGCTCGTCCAGAGCCTGCTGCAGGGTGGGGCGCAGCGCCGCCGCGCTTTCCACGCGGTAGCCCTTGGCCCCGAAGCTGGCCGCGTAGGCCGTGAAATCCGGATTGCCGAAGTCCACGCAGGCGTGTGAGCCTGAGGCCATGTCCATCTTCCACTTGATAAGGCCGTAGCTGTTGTCCACCCAGATCAGAATTTTGAGGGGGATGTTCTCGCGCACGGCGGTTTCCATTTCCTGCGAATTCATGAGAAAGCTGCCGTCGCCCATGACGGCCAGAACCTTGCGCTCCGGCCGGGCCAGGTGCGCGCCTATGGCCCCCGGCAGGGAGAAGCCCATGGTGGAAAGCCCGTTGGAAACCAGGCAGGTGAGCGGGGCGTAGGTGGGGTAGAGGCGGGCCATCCACATCTTTATGGCCCCCGTGTCGGCCAGCACGATGTCCTCGTCGCCCATGACGGCGCGGATGTCGGCCACCAGGCGCTGGGGCTTGAGGGGGAAGGCGTCGCTGGCGCGGCCCTTGGCCAGCTCCGCCTCCACCAGCTGGCGGATGGTGGCCCCGCGCCCGGCCGAGAGCAGCGCGCCTTCGCCCAGCGCCTTGGAGAGCGCCGCCAGGGCCAGGCCCGCGTCTGCCGTGATGTTGACGGCGGTGGCGTAGTGGGCGTCCGTATCCGGCAGAAACGTGTTGATGTGGATGATGGTCTTGTCGCCGCGGGGGTTGATGCGCTCCGGGGCAAATTCCTGGAGTTCGTAGCCCACGGAAAGGATCACGTCCGCCTGGTCAAAGGCGCAGTTTTCATAGTCGTGCCGCATGAAGCCGATGACGCCCAGGGATTGGGGGCTGCGGTCGCTGATGACGCCCTTGCCCATAAAGGTGGTGGCCACAGGCACCTGGTAGCGTTCGGCAAAGGCCGCCAGCACCGGGGCGTTGCCCGTGCGGGCCACACCGTGCCCGGCCAGGATCACGGGTTTGCGCGCGGCGCGCAAAAGGCGCGCGGCCTCGGTTACCGCCGCCGGGGAGGGGATGGCCTTGGCGTTTGCCGCCGTGGGCAGGGGGCGGGCCCCAGCCGGAACCGGGGCGGCCTCCACGTCTTCCGGCAGGGCCAGGTAGGCCGCGCCGGGGCGTTCCTCCTGCGCGGTCTGGAAGGCCTTGCGCACCATTTCCGGCAGGGATTGCGGGGTGAGCACCGTGTCCGCCCACTTGGTCACGGGGCGGAACATGCCCACCAGGTCAACGATCTGGTGTGATTCCTTATAGATGCGTTTGAGGCCCACCTGGGCGGAAAGGGCCAGCAGGGGGCTTGAATTGGTTTGCGCGTCGGCCACGCCCTGGAGCAGGTTAATGGCCCCAGGCCCCAGGGTGGCGGAGCAGACCCCGGCCTGGCCCGTAAGGCGGCCGTAAATATCGGCCATAAAGGCCGCGCCCTGCTCATGCCGGGCCAGGATGAAGCGGATGTCGCCCGAATCGGCTATGGCGCGCACCAGATGGATGTTTTCCTCGCCGGGAATGCCGAAAACGTAGTGGACGCCCTCGGCCCGCAGGCAGTCCACCAGCAGTTGGGCCACGGTCTGTTCCTTCATGCGCCCCTCCAAGATATTGAGATGTGTTCCTGACACGCTATCAGGGAGCGGCGGGAAAGAAAAGCCCGCGCGGGCTTGCGGCAGAGGCCGCTTGCCCCTATTCTGCGGCCTGTGGAGGAGCTATGAACGCATATGCTGCACAGTGGGAGCGCCTTCTGGCCCCGTGGCGCAAGACGGGCGAGGGGCGGCGGCTGGACGCGCCGGACGCCGTGCGCAATCCTTTTCTGGTGGATTACGACCGCCTGGCCTTTTCCAGCTCGTTCCGGCGGCTGGCGCGGAAAACGCAGGTCCATCCCCTGGTGCGCAACGACCACATCCACAATCGCCTGACCCACTCGCTGGAAGTGGGCTGCGTGGGCCGCTCCCTGGCCATGACGGCCGGGGCCGCCCTGCGGGAGCGCGGTGATCTGCCCGCCCCCTACGGGCCGGAACACCTGGGGCAGATCGTGCAGGCCGCCTGCCTGGCCCATGACATCGGCAACCCGCCCTTCGGCCACGCCGGGGAGGAAGCCATCCGCGACTGGTTTTGCGATCCTGAGCTCCAGCGCCGGTATTTTTACGCCCTTTCCCGCGCGGAGCAGGCCGATTTTGAGGCTTTTGACGGCAACGCCCAGGGCTTCCGGGTCATCAACGCGCTGGAGAACAATAAGGATCGCGGCGGGCTGCGCCTGACCTTTCCGGTCATCGCCAGCCTGGTCAAATACCCCCGCTCAGCCCATGAGGCCTTGGGCCAGGGCAGCCACAAATTCAATTTTTATATGGCGGAGCGGGAACTTTTTGCCGAGGTGTTCGGGGTTCTGGGCCTGGGGGAGGGCCCCTGGCGGCGGCATCCGCTCTCTTACCTGCTGGAGGCGGCGGACGACATCTGCTACCGCATCATTGACATGGAGGATGCGCGCGAGCTGCGCATCATCGGCTACGCGGATCTGCGCGCGGTTATGGAGCCGCTGCTGGCAAAGAAGGGCGGCGCGGCCGGACTTGAGCTCCTGGATTCGGACCGCCGGCGCGCCGGCATGTTGCGCACCCTGGCCATGGGGGAGATCATCCCCTCTGTGGCGCTGACCTTTGCGCAGCACTATGAGGAAATCATGCGCGGGGAACTGGAGGGCGACCTGCTGCGCCACGCCCAGCCGCAGGTGCGGACCTTTATGGACGCCGCCAAAGAGATATTCACCAGCAAAATCATGAACAACCCAGAGAAAACCGCGCTGGAAATAGGCACTTATACCTTGTACCGGCGGCTTCTGGACGTCTTTATCCCCGCCTGCCACAATTCATGCAAGCGCCTGCCCATGAGCTACCGTGAAACCCGCGCCCTGACCCTCATGGGGGCCAACGCGCCGGGCGCGGACGACGACCTTTACACCGCCTACCTGCGCGTGGTGGACTTTATTTCCGGCATGACCGACGACTACGCGGCCTTTGTTTCCCGTCAGTTTTCCGGCACCTCCGGCGGGCGGAACCCGTAGGGCCGCCGCGCTACAGCGCAATGCAGGGCCGCAGCACGGGGCGCGCAGGCGGCAGGGCCGGGCGGGTTTCGTCCTGTCCCTCCAGGGCGTCCAGGGTCAGGTTGCGCAGCAGCTCATAACACTCCGCCAGGGTGCGGCGATCCGTATCGATAACGGCGTGGGCCTCGCGCGGGGCGTCAAAAGCGTCGGAAACGCCGGAAAGCCGGTCTACTCGCCCCTGGGCGGCGGCGCTGTACAGCCCCTTGGTGTCGCGCTGCAGCAGGGTGGCGAGCCCGCAGCGCACCCAGACCTCGCGGTAGCGGGGCAGCAGCTCGCGGTTTTTGCGGCGCATGTCCGCATAGGGCGTGATGGCCGCCACAATGCAGACCCGGCCCAGGGCCTGCTCCCTGGCGGCGGCGTCGCGCAGGGCGTCAATGTTGCGGCGGCGGTCCTCCGGCCGGAAGCCGTGGAAGCCGTGTTCGCGCCGGAAGCGGTCGCCGTCCAGCAGGGTCGTGGCCTGGCCCCGGCCCTCCAGATAAAGGCGCAACAGGGAACCGAGGGTGGTTTTGCCGCTGCCGGAAAGCCCCAGCAGCCAGATGACGGGCGTCATGACAACCTCTTTATGGTAAAAAAGGGGAACGGAATCTCCGCTCCCCCTTTTTGCAAAAAAGCTGCCAATATTTATAATGACTGTATTTTATTAAATAATATTGTTTTCTGCGACGGCCGACGGCAGTTTTGACCCACCGGATCCGGCCGCGCGCCGGGTTACTGGCGCACCACCAGGGTCGCGCCCGCCCGCAAGGATTTGGGGTCCACCTTGTTCCAGCGTTGCAGGTCTTCCACGCTCACGTTGTGGGCGCGGGCGATTTTCCACAGGTTGTCGTTGCTCTGCACGGTGTAGACCCGGCGTCCGCCGTCGGCGTTTTTGTTGGCCACAGTGCGGGGCGCGGAGCCGCCGCGGCCGGGAATGCGCAGCTCCGCTCCGGCGTGGATCCTGTTGGGGTTGGCTATGCCGTTGTATTCCTGCAGGTCCTGGACGCTCACCCCATAGCGCCGGGCCACGGCGTAAAGGGTTTCATCCGCCCGCAGGGTGTGGCGGGCGTCCTTGCCCTGGCCCTGCCCTGCGCGGGCCACGGCGCTGGGGGCTTTTCCTTTTTTGCCGGGCGCGGGGCGGGCGTCCAGGGCGGCCACGGCCCGGGCGGACATGTCCGCTGAGCGGGGCACCAGCACGGTTTCGCCCGCGCGCAGGCTGCCGTTGCCGGGGTTCAGCGCGCGCAGGCGCGCTTCCGGCACGCCGCAGCGGCGGCTGATTTTGCTCCAGGAATCGGCGCTGCTGCCCACCCGCGCCACAGTCCAGCCCGCGTAGGGCGCGCACTGGGGGGAGCGCAGAAAGGCCGTGGCTTCTCCTTCGCGCATGGCGGGGAGATAGACAAAGGTGCTGCGGCTTGTATCGGAAATGGGGCGCTTGTGGTGAGGGTTGTAAGAGCGGAAGTCTTCCCAGTCCAGGCGGCAGGCTTTGGCCAGGGCCATGAGGTCCGTGCCCGGCCGGGCCGTAAAGCGCCGCACTTCCGGCGCGGTTTCCGGATTGACGGGGGTAAAGCCCAGCTGGGGCAGATTGCGCATAATTTTGGTCACGGCCATGAAGCGGGGCACATATTGCTTGGTCTCCTCCCGCAGCCGGGCTTTGTCGTCCAGCATATGGTTGCGGGCCCTGACCTCAAAAAAATCCTTGCCGCCCGTGCCCTGCATGGCGCGGCCCATCTTGCCCTCGCCCGCGTTGTAGGCGGCGATGGCCGTGGGCCAGTCGCCGAACTCGCCGTAGAGTTTCTGCAGATAATCCGCCGCCGCCTCGGTGGATTGGTAAGGGTCCAGGCGTTCGTCCGTCCACCAGTCCTGGGTCAGGCCGTACTGCCGCCCCGTGGAGGGCATGAACTGCCAGGCCCCGGCCGCGCCTGCGGGCGATTTGGCGTCGGGCCGGTAGCCGCTTTCCACAATGGCCAGATAGGCCAGGTCTTCCGGCATGCCGCGAGAGCGGAAAACCTTGCGGGCATAGGCCAGGTAGTGCTCCGCCCGCTTGGAAAAGACCTGCATGGTGGGGCGGCCCTGGCGCAGAAAATATTTGTACTGGCGGGCCACATCGGGCATGGCCGCCTGCGGAATATCCTTGTCCACATGGCCGGCGGATTTGAGCGCGGCCAGCTCCGCGTTGGAGAGGGGCGGAGAATTGTCCTCGGGCACCAGGAGCGAGGGCATGTTGCCCTTGTCCCCCGCGCCCTGGCGCGAGGCGCAGCCCCCGGCCAGCACAAGGCAGCAGCAGACAAGCAGAAACAATCCCCGAACCGTTGCCGGCTGTTGCCGGCTCCCAAGGCGATCCATAGCGTTCTCCATAGGCCTCGTCGGCTTGCCAGGGGCCGCCGAGATGCCGTAGACCATCGTCTGGATGTTGGCGCGGCCGCAAGGCCGCTGGTTACCTTTTTCGGCCGCCCCCTGCGGCCCGTGCCCGCGTGGAGACGCCCATGTCCCATATTGACGACGCAGCTCCGCTGCTTCCCGGCCTCAAGCCCGTGCTGGAGCTTTTGTCCAGCGATCCGCAACACATCGACTGCGTGTTCTGCAAAAAAGGCCTGCGCGGCCCCGAGGCCCTGGCGGTGCAGGCCCTCTGCCGGGAGCGCGGCGTGCGCTTTACCCTGGTGGACGCGGTCGCCCTGGACCGCCTGTGCCGCCCCATCCACGGCGGCGATCGCGCCGGGGGAGGCCGCACGCCCGTGGCCCATCAGGGGGTGGTGGCCCGGCTGACCGCGGCGGTTTTCTGCGAGCTCCCTGAGCTGCTGGCCGCAGCGGCGGAAGCGCCCCTGCCGCTCATTGTGGCCCTGGACCAGGTGCAGGACCCCGGCAACGTGGGCACGCTTTGCCGCACGCTCTATGCCCTGGGCGGTGCGGGGCTTCTGCTGCCGCGCCACAACAGCGCCTACCTGGGCCCGGCCGCCCGGCGGGCCGCCGCCGGGGCCCTGGAGCGTTTGCCCGTGGCCCGGGCGACCAACCTGGCCCGCGCCCTGGACAGCGCCGAAGAAGCAGGTTTTGCCGTGTACGGCGCAGGGGTGGGGCCAGGCTCCACGGACGCTTTTGCCGCGCCTTTGCGCCTGCCCGCCGTGCTGGTGCTGGGCAATGAGGACAAAGGCCTGCGGCCCGGCGTGCTCAAGCGCTGCAGCACGGTGCTGCGCATTCCGCTGGCCCGGCCCTTTGATTCGCTCAACGTCGCTCAGGCCGGGGCCATTTTGCTGGGGCTGACCGCGGCGCGGCGTCATATGGCCGGTGGCGCTTTTTTGCCGACGCAAAACTGATAAAGCAAAAAGCGCGCCAATGCGCTGGGCAAAACCTACACAAAAAATCTATCGTCCACAATAGTAAAAAGGGGGAACATAAACCATGTTCCCCCTTTTTTATTCTTTTCTTGCAGTCTAAAAATTTTCTAGAATTACTTTATGTAATCGCTATAAAATAGAACGTCCCTGCAAAAGCAGGCAAGTGGATTGTTATCGCTATTGCATGCGGTGCTGCGCGTGCGGTGGCGCAGCCCCTTGGCGCATCCCGCCTGATTTATGGTTCTGGCGCGGGCAGCGGGCTCGCGCAGCGCGGCGGCGAAGCATTTTTGTGCCGCATTTGGGCATGATGTGTCATATTTGTATTGTCGCGCTGTGCGAGCGCTGCGGGCTTTGACGCAAAGTTGTAACGATTGCGCAAAGATGCAAATCCTCTGTGCGTGGTATGGAGCCTGCAATGCCCAAACAATCTGCGGCCGCTGTGGCCTGTATCGCGCGCTGCGCGCCTGGTTTGGCACTTACAGATAACGGAGGGATGTATAATGGTTGGGAAAAGAAAAAGCCTTTGTGCCGTGCTCGTGCTGGCGGGCATGCTGTGGGCCGGGCTGGCCGCGGCGGCGAATCCGATCATGCTCCAGAGCGAGCGGTGGGAGCCCACGGTGCGGCAAAGCATCAATGAAATGTTCGTGCTCTACGGCAAGGGCAGCCCAGGCTACAATCCGTCCATCCGCCCTTACGCGGTGTTTGATTTTGACAATACCGTTTCCATCCTGGACGTGGAAGAACAGTTGGCCATCTATCAGCTGGAGAATCTGCGCTTTGCCGTGCCGCCGGAGCAGATGTACGCCGTGCTGACCACCGGCGTGCCGGACGTCAATAAAGACCTGGGCAAGGACTGGGGGGGCCTGACGGTGGCCACGGTGGCCGCGGACGCCGCCGCCGCCTACAAACGGCTGTACGCCAAGGGCTATGTGGCCGCGGACGGCTCCCGGGCCGCCGGCAAGGCGGCGTGGATGGCCAGCGACGACTGGAAGGAATTTGCCGCCAAGGCCCGCTGGCTGTACGACGCCATTGGCGACACCATGGACGTTTCCGTGTCCTACCCCTGGATCACCTACTGGTTTACGGGCATGACCCCACAGCAGGTCTACGATCTGGCCCACGAGGCCTTTACCTACTATGCCAAGGCCAGCAGCGAAAAAGATTTCTGGCGGAAGATCACCTGGAAAAGTCCGGCGGCCTATGCCGGTTCCAAGGCGGGACCGCTTTCCATCAGCTTCAAGCAGGGCATAACCGTCTCGCCGGAAATGCGCGAGCTGTTCCACGCGCTGGAGGCCAACGGCTTTGACGCCTGGGTGTGTTCCGCTTCGTTTATCGACGTCATTTCCGCCGCCGTGAGCCCGGAGGTTTTCGGCATTGAAGGCGTGGACGGCGTGCTGGCCATGACCAATAAGGAGAAAAACGGCCGTTACATAAATGCCTATGACTACGACTTCCATGCCCAGACCCAGGGCAAGGGCAAGACCGAGAGCATTTCCAAACTGATTCTGCCCCTTTACCGCAACCGGGGGCCGGTTTTTGTGGCCTTTGATTCTCAGGGCGACTTCAACTTTGTGAGCGAATATGCGGATACGGCCCTGGGCCTGGCGCTCAACCGCGCGCGTAAGGACGACGCGGGCATCCTGGCTGCCGTGGCCCTGTACCAGAACGGCAAAAAACTCACCGTGGCCGAGGCCGTCAAGCAGGGGCAGACCCGCTATGTACTGCAGGGCCGCAATGAGAACGGGGGCTACTTCTGGCCCCGGCCGGAGGTGCAGCTGCTGGGTAAGGACAAGCCCGTGCTGCTGAGCGCCAAGGCTGAAGGCTGGCTGCAAAAACTGCGGGAAGGCGTGCGCGTGCCTGCGCTGATCAACGATGCGCCCAGGCTGACCGGCAAGCTCAAAACCTACGACGGGTATAAATCCATCCAGTAGCGCAGACTATCTTTGAAAATAGCCATTCTCAAAGTTGACGGCACGCTCGTTCCGGCTTGCCAGCGCAGCTGAATTGCATTTACGCCTCCACGCCGGGCGTCTCTTGCGCAGCCGCCAGGGCATTTCAGCTTTGAAATGTCCTGGCGCATAACGGCAGGCAGGCCGCATTCTGCGGAGCCTGCCGCGCCTGGAACGCTGCAGGCAAACGCGCAGCGCACGGGAGGATGGGCCGTCCCGTGCGCTGCTGCAACGGGCCGGGGAAGGGTTGTCTCCCCGGCCCTGTTGCGTTTGCGGCGTTGCGTCAGCTTTGCTGCAGCTCGGCGATAAGGGCGCTCAGGCGCTGGGCCTGCGCGGCCAGGTCCGCCACTGCCGTCGTGGCGGCGCGCATGGCCTGGGCCGTCTGCCCGGAGAGCTCGTTGACGTGGACAATGGATTGGTTGATCTCCTCGCTGGCGGCGGACTGCTGCTCGCTGGCCGTGGCTATGGCCCCCACCTGATCCGCCGTGGCCTCCACGTTGCCCACGATTTCCTCCAGGGCCTTGCCGGACTGCCCGGCGAAGTCGGCGGCGGTTTCCACCTCGTGCAGGGCCTTGTCCATGGCTGCCACGCTCTGTGCGGTGCTGGACTGGATGGCCGTGATGGCGCTGCCCACATCGTTGGTGGAGGCCATGGTCTTTTCGGCCAGTTTGCGCACCTCGTCGGCCACCACGGCAAAGCCGCGGCCCGCGTCGCCCGCGCGGGCGGCTTCAATGGCGGCGTTCAGGGCCAGCAGGTTGGTCTGGTCCGCAATGTCGGAGATGACGTTCATGATCCTGGTGATGGCCTGGGCGTGCCCGTTGAGCTGGTTCATATCCTCCTTGAGCGCCTGGGAAACGCTCTGCACCTGGCCGATGCTCTGCAGGGCCTGCTGCACGATGCGCGCCCCGCTTTCAGCGTTGGAGCGGGTTTCAGTGGAGACGGCCGAGGCCGCGGAGGCGTTGCGGGCCACCTCCTGCACGGTGGCGTTCATTTCATTCATGGCTGTGGCGGCTTCGTCCAGGCGTCGGGCGGATGCGTCGGCGCTGTGGTTGGATTGCTCAATCTGGGCGGAAAGTTGGTCGGAAGCCGCGCCAATGGCCTTGACCACCTCTTCCAGCTGGGCGGCCGCGGCCAGCATGCCTTCGCGTTTGGCGCTTTCCGCCTGGCTGGCCGCCGCTTCGGCCCTGGCTGTGGCCGCCTGGGCCTCTTCCGTGGCCTGTTGCGCGGCCTGGTTTTTTTGTTCTCCTTCATCCAGCAGCTTTTTGATGTTGCCCACCATATGCTCCATGCCTTCGCCCAGCACGGTGAATTCGTCCTTGCGGCGGGCGGCCGCTGCCAGCAAGGCGCGCTCGTGGGCGTCGGGCTCCAGGCGGCCGCCGGCCACAGCCTCCGCCAGGCCGGAAAGCCCGCCCAGGAGGCGCACAATGGCGCGCGCGGCCAGAACGATGATCACGCCCACCGCCAGCGCGCAGGCCAGCGCCAGAAAGACGTTGTTGCGCAGCATGGTTGTGATGGGGGCGTACAGCTCCGCCCTGTCAAATTCCAGGCAAAGCGTCCAGCCTTCTTCCGGCAGGCGCGTGTAGTAGACGATTTTTTCTCTGCCTTCGGCATCGGTGTAACTTGCCCGGCCGTCCTCCGCGGCGAGCATTTGCTGCACTAAAGGGTTCTTGCTTTCATCGCTGCCCATGCGTTTGGGGTCGCGGTGCAGGATGATCCGCCCCTTGAGGTCATAGGCGTACATGCCGCCCCGCTCTCCGAAGCGGACCTGGTTGGTGGTGGCCTCGGCCAGACTGAAGTTGTCCACCCCGGTCCAGAGCACGCCCTTGACTTTTGAGCCATCCATAAGGGGCATGGCGATGACCGTGGTCACCTTGCCCGTGGTGGCGCTGATCAGGCCCAGGACTGTGGTCTTTCCGGCTATGCCGCGCTTGTAGTATTCCCGTTGCGAAAAATTTTTGCCCACGGAGGTGCTGTGCTCTTTTTCGCCTTTCACATGGTGGGCGATGGTCAGGCCCGTGGGATCCATGAAGCCGCAGAAGGATACCTTGGAATTGCGTTCCGTAAAGGCTTTGAGGGCCTCGTCCGCCCGCTGGAACAGGGGCCGCAGCTCCGCCTCCGGCAGGCCCGCATTGTGGGCGTCCAGAAAGGCGTTGACGCGGTTGTTTTCCGCCAGCAGGCTCAGGGCTTCCTGCACGCCTTCAAAGACGGCGTGCAGGCCGATCTTCTGGTTGCTCAGCAAGATAAGAATATCCTGCCGGATCTGCTGGCGCAGCGTTCCTTCGGACATGCGGTAGCTCAGGCCGGCCACCAGCAACAGGCCGACAATGGCCGGCAGAAGGATAATGAGCAGCATCTTTTGCATTAATCCCATCTTCATGTGTGGCCTCCTTAAGCCTGAACCTCCTGAAAATTGCCTTGTGCGCGCCCGCCTGCCGCAGGCCGGGCGCGTCCTGCGCTGCGGGCCTGCAGCCGCGCCGGAACATTGCGCAGCTCCACGGGAATGCCTTTATTTGTTATCGGTCAATGAGATGGACGCATTAGGGGAATATTTTTTTGTATCAATGCGATAAAAAGAAACAGTAACTGCAAAAAAATTGTATAGCAATATTTTGTTGTTTTTTATTGCATAGTTTGCTATGTATTTCATACTAAGAGCTACATAAAGGCTTTTCGCAAAAAAAATCCGGCGGGTAAGCCATGCCCAGAAGCGTCGCATTCCTATGGGGCGGATGGCTCTTGCTGTGTCTGGCCTTTGCGGCGCACGCCGCGCCTGCGCAAGGCAGGGCCGGGCAGCCCCTGACAATAGCCTGCATGACGGGCAACGAGCCACTTTCTTTTGTGGCCAAGACCGGAGAGCCGGCGGGTCTGCTGGTGGATTTCTGGCGGCTGTGGGGCAGGAAGGCGGGGCGCGCCGTGGTCTTCCGCATGGGCCCCTGGGACGCCACCGTGGCGGATCTGCGCACGGGCCGGGCCCAGATCCATTTCGGCATGCACATCACCGGGGAGCGGGCGGCTTGGGCGCACTTCGGCCCGCCCCTGTATCCTGTCCAGGTCGGCCTCCTGCTGGCGGCGGAAGGCGACAATCCCAGAATCAGCGACCCCGCGCAGTTGGGCGCGGCCGCCATCTCCGTGCTCAAGGATTCGGTGCAGGAATCCTACTTGCGCGAACGCTGCCCTGCCTTGCGGCTCCTGCCCGTGCAGACTGTCGACGCCATGATCATGGCCGTGGTCTACGGCCGGGCGCAGGGCCTGGCCGGCAACTTCCCGGCTGTTTACACGGCCATAGACGCCCTGGGGCTCACCACGCGCTTTGTCCCCAAGGCCATCCCTTTGTTCACGCGCAGCCTGCACCCCGCTGTGCTCAAGGAGAATGCGGACCTGCTGCCCCTGCTGGAGGAAGGCTTTGCCCGCATCAGCCGCCAGGAGCTGATGGCCCTGGAAGATCGCTGGATACGCAACCGCGACCAACGCATGTGGGGTAAAATGCGGCGCGAGCTGCGCCTTGGCGCGGAGGAGCAGGCCTGGCTTGCCGCGCATCCCCGCTGGCGGGTGGGCCTGCACGGCCAGTGGCCGCCGCTGGAATTTGTCAGTGGGGGGCAGCTGCGCGGGCTGAGCCTGGATGTGGTGCGGCTGCTGGCCGCCCAGGCAGGCGCAGCAGTGGCGCCGACCCGCCTGGGGGAAAAAAGCCCGGCGGGCGACCCCGCGGCGGAGGCGGACCTGATCCCCTTTATGGACGACGGCCAGGCCGCTGCGCCGCCCTGGCTGTTCACCCGTCCTTTTCTTTCGCTGCCGCTGGCGGCCGTCATGCGCAACAGCGACCGCCTGATCGCCAGTCCGGCGGACCTGGAGGGCAAGATCCTTGCCGTGCACAACCACCACGGCCTGGCGGCCCGCCTGCGTGAGCTGGTTCCCGGCGCAAGGCTGGTTCCCTTGCGCAGCGCGGAAAACGGGTTCCTGGGCCTGCGGCAGGGCGCGTACGATGCGGTGGTGGATCTGGCCATGGCGGCGGATTATGCCCTGCGCAACGGCGCGGTCAATGATCTGCGGCCAGTGCTTCTACCTGGCCTGAACTACGAGGCGCGCCTGGCCGTGCGCGGCGATTGGCCGCAACTGGCGGGCATTCTCGACAAGGCTTTGGACAGTCTGCCCCCGGACGCCGTGGCGGGCCTGGCGGAGCGCTGGACCAACCTGCAGGTGGAGCGGACCACGGACTGGACGTTTGTCTGGCGGCTGACGGCGGCGGGCCTGTTGTTCGGGGGCAGTCTGCTGGGGGTCACCCTGCTGTGGAACCGCCGCCTTGCGCGAGAGTCGCAGGCCCGGCGTCGGGCCCTGGACGCGGCCGAAGCCAATGCCGAGGCCCTGGAGCGGCGCGGGCAGCAACTGCGGGCCATTGTGGACCACCTGCCCAGTCTGGTGATCCTTAAGGACGTGGAAGGCCGCTGCCTGCTGGTGAACAGGAGAGTTGAGGAATTCTGGGGTCGCCCTGCGTCCGAACTGGAAGGCGGGACCAACAGCGGCATGCTGCCACCAGAAAGGGCTGCGGCGGCTGACCTGGTGGACCGGGAGGTTATGGCCTCCGGCCGGATGCGTCAGTTCCAGGCTGTTCTGTACAACAAGGACGGGGAACCGCGAGAAGTGGAGGTGGTCACTGTGCCCCTTCATGACGATGCGGGGCGTCTGTTCGGCCTTGTGTTTACGGGAACGGACGTGACCGAACGGCGGCGGGCGGAGCTGGAGGCGCGCCGGGCCGAGGCGGAAATGGCCCAGATCTTCAACGCTTCCGGCGGCGGCATGCGGGTCATTGATTGCAACCTGCAGGTGCGGGAGGTTAATGCCGCCTACCTGCGGCTCTTCGGCCATGGCCGGAAAACAACGCCGGGCGCGCCCGGCGGCGGCCCCCTGGACGAGGACGGCGGCGTGACCGTGGGCCTGGTGCAGCGCGTGCTGGCCGGGGAAGCCCGCGCCTCCGGCACCGCCCTGCGCCGTACGCTGACCGGCCGCCCCGTGTACTGCGACCTGGTCTTCACCCCCCTTGTTTCGCCCGAAGGCGAGCTCCGGGGCGTTATTGAAGACTGCCGCGATGTGACGGATCTGGTGGAAAGCCGCCAGGTTATGGAGCAGGCCAAACAGGCTGCGGAAGACGCCAACAGGGCCAAGAGCGAATTCCTCGCCAACATGAGCCACGAGATCCGCACGCCCATGAACGCCATCATGGGCCTGACCCATCTGCTCCTGCAGACGGAGCTCACCCCCCGGCAGCACGATTACCTTCGGCATAGTGCCGCTTCCGCCCGCGCACTTCTGCGGATCATCAACGACATTCTGGATTTTTCCAAAATCGAAGCCGGTCGCCTGGAAATGGAGCAGACGGAATTTGCCCTGGAGGAAGTGCTGGAGCAGCTTATGGGGCTGGAAACAGCCAAGAGCGAAGATAAGGGGCTGGATCTGCTGCTGCACCTGAGCCCGGACGTGCCCGATCTGCTGGTGGGGGATCCCCTGCGCCTGGGGCAGGTGCTCATCAATCTGGTGGACAACGCCATCAAGTTCACGGACCGGGGCGAAGTGCTGGTGGCCGTGCAGCGCGAGGCCCTGGAGGGCGATTGCGTCACCCTGCGTTTTTCCGTGCAGGATACGGGCATCGGCATGAGCGAGGCTGAGGCGGCCAGGCTGTTTCAGCCCTTTGCCCAGGCGGACACCTCCACCACCAGGCGGTTCGGCGGCACGGGGCTGGGGCTTTCCATCTGCCGGCGGCTTGCGGACCTCATGGGCGGGAGGCTCTGGGTGGAGAGCGCCGTGGGGGAGGGCAGCACCTTCTTTTTCACGGCCCGGTTCCGGGCTGTGGCAGGCCAGGCGCGGCGTTCGGCCGCGTTGACGCTGGACGTTGCGGATCTGCCGGGCCTGCGGGTGCTGGTGGCGGACGATTCCGCCACCGGGCGGGAAATTTTGTGCCAGGCTCTGGAGGGCATGGGCTTCCAGCCCGGTCAGGCCGCCAGCGGGGGCGAGGCCCTGGACGAGCTGATGCGGGCCGGACGCGCTGGCGAGCCCTACGACCTGGTACTTATGGACTGGAAAATGCCCGGCGTGGACGGCATAGAAGCCGTGCGGCGGATTCGCGCTTGCCCGGATTTGTCCCGCATCCCCACTGTCATCATGGTCTCGGCCTACGGGAGGGAAGAAATCATGCGCCGTGCCAGGGACGAGGGCATCCGGCATTTTCTGATCAAACCCGTGAGCCCCGCTCTCCTGCTGCACACCATCCGGGGCGTGTTCGGCGCGGATGCGGCGGCCCGCGCCCCCGCGGCGCCGGCGGCCTCCTGCCCGCTGCTGCCCGCGGAGCAGCGCGGCCTGCGGGTGCTGCTGGCTGAGGACAATGAGATCAACCAGCTGGTGGCCAAAGAACTGCTGGAAATGGCAGGCCTTACCGTGGACATTGCCGACAACGGCCGCGAAGCCGTGGCGATGGCCCTGCGCAACGACTATGCGGTCGTGTTCATGGACATCCACATGCCTGAGATGGACGGTCTGACTGCCACCAGGGAGCTGCGGGCCACGGAGCGCTGCCGCGATCTGCCCATCATTGCCCTGACGGCCAACGGCATGGCGGGCGACCACGAAAAAAGCCTGGCCGCCGGCATGAACGACCACCTGTCCAAGCCCATTGACCCCGAATGTCTGGCCGAAGCCGTGCGGCGCTGGGTGCGGCCGGAGGCGACCCGCCGCAAAACGGACACGGCATAGGCTTGCTGCGGGCCGGCCTTTCCGTCCTGCGCGGCTTGCGGCGGAAAGGGGATTTTTCGCCGTTTTTTGTTGACAAGGGCGGCCCGCGCGGGTAAGTTACCTGGAAACAAGGAAGCGAGAGGTTCGTATGACCCGTCTTTCCCACACCATTCTTTTCAGCCTTCAGGGCTGGTGGTGGCGCAAACAACTGCGTGGGGGAGACGTGCGGGCCTAAGGTTCCGGTACGTTGGTTTGGCTGTATGTGAGCGCCGTCTCCCCACAAGGAGACGGCGCTTTTTTTTGCGATCTTAACCTGAAGGAAGCCGCAAATGCACAACAAGGGGAACGCGCAGCCGGAAATCAGGCTGCAACAGTCCGCCCGCTGGCTGCCGGCGGATATGGATACGCCCATCAGCCTGTTTATGGGTATGGTGGGGCAGGACAACGGCATTCTGCTGGAAAGCGCCGAGGTGGACGGCCGCTGGGGCCGTTACAGCATTCTGGCCTGCGATGCCGCCCTGTTCGTCGCCTGCCGGGGGGGCAGCCTGGCCCTCACCGTGCTGGACGAAGGCCTGGCGGGGCTCAAAAGGTTTGAAGGCCGCCCCTTTGTGGAGGGCCTGCGCGCCCTCATGGGGGCCATGGAGATTGCGCCGCCGGCCAACGTGCCCGATCTGCCGCCCATCACCCGCGCCCTGTACGGCTACCTGGGCTTCGGCATGGCCGGGCTGTTCAATCCCAAGCTGGCCGCGCTCATGCCGCCGGAAGAGGCCGATTGCCAGCTTATGCTGCCGGCCACGGTGCTGGTCTTTGATCACCTCTACAACCGGCTTTGCCAGGTGAGCCTGGGCGACCACCGCGCCCTTATGGGGGCCAGGCAGCCCCTGGAGCCCGGCGAGGCGGGGCAGGGGGCCCTGCTGGACCCGCAGACCGTCCGCGCCGAACCCGGCGAGGAAGGCTACAAGGATTTTGTGCGGCGCATCAAGGAGATGCTGCGCCAGGGCGAGGCTATCCAGGTGGTGCCTTCGGTGCGTTTTTCCGCGCCTTTTTCGGGCGATCCTTTTGAGCTTTACCGCCGCATGCGGCGCTTCAACGCCTCGCCCTACATGTTTTACATGCGCTTTCCGGAGATCACCCTGCTGGGTTCCTCGCCGGAGGTCATGGTGCGCTGCACGGCGGGGCAGCTGCAGCTTTCGCCCATTGCGGGCACGCGCAAGCGTGGGGCCGACGACCTGGAGGACGCCCGCCTGGCCGCCGAGCTGCGCGACGACCCCAAGGAGCGCGCCGAGCACGTCATGCTGGTGGACCTGGGCCGCAACGACCTGGGCCGGGTGGCCCGCCCCGGCTCCGTGAATCTGGAGCGCTATATGGAGGTGGAGCGCTACTCCCACGTTATGCACCTTACCAGCCGGGTCACGGCGCGGCTGGACGAGGGCAAGGACGCTCTGGACGTGCTGGCGGCCACCTTCCCGGCGGGCACGGTTTCCGGCGCGCCCAAGGTGCGGGCCATGGAAATCATCCGCCAGCTGGAAGGCCGCGCCCGCGGCCCTTATGCGGGCTGCATCGGCTGGCTGGGGCTGGATAAGGGCAGCGTCAATCTGGATACGGGCATCACCATCCGCAGCATGTGGCTGCAGGAAGGCCGGTTGTTCTGGCAGGCGGGCGGCGGCATCGTCCACGACTCCGATCCGGAACTGGAATGGAAGGAAGTGTGCAACAAATCGGCCATCATGCGCCTGGCCCTGCGTGCGGAGGATGAAGACCATGTTTCTGCTCATCGATAATTACGATTCCTTTACCTACAACCTGGTGCAGGCCTTCTACGCCCTGGGGCACAAGCCCGAGGTGCGCCGCAACGACGACCCCGCCCTGCTGGACCTGGCCGCAAGCCCGGACCTCAAGATGGTCTGCATTTCGCCCGGCCCTGGCCGCCCGGAGGATACGGGCCTCTGCCCGGAATTTCTCAACCGCCTTAACCCCCGCGTGCCCGTGCTGGGCGTCTGCCTGGGGCATCAGCTTCTGGGCCTGCACGCCGGAGCGCGGGTGGAGGTGGGCCCCTGCATCATGCACGGCAAGCAGTCGGAAATCGTCCACGACGGCACGGGCCTGTTCACGGGGCTGCCCAACCCCATGCGCGTGGGGCGCTACCACTCCCTGGTGGTGCGCGCCGACGAGGATGCGGCCAACCCCCGCTTTACGGTCACGGCCCGCGCGCCTGAGGGCGAGGTCATGGCCCTGCGTTACAATGACCGCCCCTGGGTGGGCGTGCAGTTCCACCCGGAATCCGTGCTGACCCCTGAGGGCCTGCGGTTGCTGGGCAATTTCCCCCAGGCCATTGTGAGTAAGGATAGGGACGCGGGCGCGGCCGACATGGCCGGCATTCTGGAACGCCTGGCCCGCAAGGAAGATCTTACGGCGGAGATGGCCGCCGCCGGCTTTGCGGCCCTCATGGACGGCAAGATGAGTCCGGCCCAGGCCGGGGCCTTCCTCATGGGCCTGCGCATGAAGGGCGAAAGCCCTCTGGAGCTGGCCCACGCCACCCGCGCCGCCCTGTCCCGCGCCGTGCGGGTGGACGGCATCTCCGGCACTACCATTGACGTGGTGGGCACAGGCGGGGACGGCCGCAACTCCTTCAACTGTTCCACGGCCACTTCGCTGACCCTGGCGGGCATGGGCTATAAGGTCGTCAAACACGGCAACCGGGCCGTGTCCTCCAAGTGCGGCAGCGCCGACGCCCTGGAGGGCGTAGGCATCGCTCTGGACAAAGACCCCGCCTCGGTGGCCGCCATGCTGCGCAAGCGCAACTTTGCCTTCCTTTTCGCGCCCTTCTTTCATCCTTCCTTCGCCAATATTGGCCCCGTGCGCAAGGAAATGGGCGTGCGCACCCTGTTCAACATTCTGGGCCCCATGATCAATCCCGCCCGGCCCAGCCATCTGCTCATGGGCGTGGCCCGGCCGGAGCTGGTGGACCTGGTGGCCGAAACCCTGCTCCAGTCGCCCCTCTACCGCGCGGCCGTGGTTTGCGGTTCTGGCAACTACGACGAGGTGACGCCCATCGGCCCCGCCCAAATGGCCCTGCTGCACGAGGGCACGGTGACTTCCATGACCCTGGACCCGCGGGAGTTCGGCATCGGCCCCTGCACAGTGGAAGACCTGGCCGTGAACAGCAAGGAAGAAGCCGTGGCCGTGCTCAAGGATATTCTGGCCGGACAGGGGCCGCGCCCCATGATGGACATGGTGGTGCTCAATGTGGGCCTGGCCCTGTACCTGCTGGATGAAAAGGCGGACCTGGCCCTGTGCATGGCCCGCGCCCGGGAGGCCGTGGGCGGCGGTGCGGGCAGGAAGGTGCTGGATGCTGCTTGAACGCTTCCGCGCGGCCAAGCGCGAGGAACTGGCGGCTCTGCGGGCGCTGGAGGCGCGGGGAGCTCTGCCCGCGCCCCTGTCCGGACCGCGGCCTTCCTTCACGGCGGCGCTGCGCGCCCCAGGCCGGGGGCCGCTGGCCGTCATTGCCGAGTACAAGCGGGCCTCGCCCTCGCGCGGGGTCATCTGCGAGGCCCTGGAGGTGGAGGACGTGGCCGCCGCCTACCGCGGGGCCGGGGCCGCGGCCCTCTCCATTCTTACGGAGGAGGCCCACTTTCACGGCAGCCTGGGCTACCTGACCCGCGCGGCCGTCCCTGCGCTGTACGCGGGGCCGCGTCCGCCCCTGTTGCGCAAGGACTTTATTTTTGACGCCCTGCAGGTGCGGGCCACGGCGGCCACCCCGGCTTCGGCCCTGCTGCTCATTGTCCGGCTTACGCCGGAGGCGGGTCAGCTGCGCGCGCTGCGGGAGCTGGCCGAAAGCTCTGGGCTGGAGGCAGTGGTGGAGGTTTTTGACGCGGCCGATCTGCGTCTGGCCAGGGAGAGCGGGGCGCGCCTTATCCAGGTCAACGCCCGCGACCTGGAAAAACTTACGGTGGACCGGGAAGCCTGCCTGACCCTGGCCCGCGCCTGTCCGCCCAGGCAGGGAGAGCTCTGGATCGCCGCCAGCGGCCTGAGCCGGCCGGAGCATCTGCGCGCCGCGGCAGACGCGGGTTATGCAGCGGCCCTGGTGGGCGGCGCGCTTATGGAGGGCGGCCGACCCGGCGCGGCCCTGCGGGCGCTGCTTGCGCCGGGTTCGCCAACGGAGGAAGGAGCATGCTCGTAAAATTCTGCGGTCTCACCCGGCAGGAGGATGCGGACCAGGCCGTGCGCCTGGGCGCGCGCATGGGCGGTTTTATTTTTCATCCGCGCAGCCCCAGGGGCGTGCGCCCCGAAACCGCGGCCGCGCTGGACACGGGCCCCCTGTTGCGGGTAGGCGTCTTTGTGGAGCAGGATGCGGAGGAAATCCGCGCGATCATGGCCGCAGCCCGGCTGGACCTGGCCCAGCTGCACGGCGGCCAGAGCGTGGAATGCGCTCAGGCCGTGGGCGCGGAGCGGGTCATCCGGGTGCTCTGGCCGGAGCGTTACAGTCATCGCGCTTTATTGTACACTGCCCTGCGTCGGCACGCGGAGGCCTGCGCCTACTACCTGCTAGACGCGGGCGTCAAGGGCGGCGGCAGCGGGCGGCGGCTGGAATGGCCGGACCTGTGCTGCCTGCGCGCGCCGCACCCCTGGCTGCTGGCCGGCGGGCTTGGCCCCGGCAATGTGCGTGCGGCGCTCAGCATGTGCGCGCCCTGCGGCGTGGACTTCAACTCCGGCGTGGAGGACGCGCCGGGGCGCAAAAATGCGGACAAAATGGCGGCCGCCGTTGCAGCCGCAAACCCGAAAGGCAATGGGAACATGTCATGAAAAACAGTTATTTCGGCGAGTTCGGCGGCTGCTTTGTGCCCGAACTGCTCATGCCGCCGCTGATGGAAGTGGAAGCGGCCATGCGCGACATCTATCCCACCGGGGCGTTTCAGGAAGAGCTGAACGACCTGCTGCACAACTACGCCGGGCGGGCTACGCCCCTGACCCACTGCCCCACGCTTTCCCGCGAGCTGGGTTTTGACCTCTGGCTCAAGCGGGAAGACCTGCTGCACACGGGCGCGCATAAAGTCAACAATACTCTGGGCCAGGCCCTGCTGGCCAAGCACATGGGCAAGACCGCCCTGGTGGCCGAGACGGGCGCGGGCCAGCACGGCGTGGCCACGGCGGCGGCCGCCGCGCGCCTGGGCATGGGCTGCACCGTCTATATGGGCGCGGAGGATGTGGAGCGTCAGGCCCCCAACGTCATCCGCATGAAGCTCCTGGGCGCGGACGTCCACCCCGTGGAAAGCGGCACCCGCACCCTCAAGGACGCCATCAACGAGGCCCTGCGCGCCTGGATTGCCTGCCAGAAGACCACGCACTACTGTTTCGGCACGGCCGCCGGGCCGCACCCCTTCCCCACCCTGGTCCGTATGCTGCAAAGCGTTATCGGCAAGGAAACCCGCGCCCAGATGCTGGAAAAAACCGGCCGCCTGCCCGATGCCGTGGTGGCCTGCGTGGGCGGCGGCTCCAACGCCATCGGCATGTTCCATCCCTTCCTGGAAGACCACACGGTGCGCATCATCGGCGTGGAGGCGGCGGGCGAGGGCATGCCCGGCTGCTTCAACTCCGCGCCGCTCAACCTGGGGTCGCCTGGGGTGCTGCACGGGGCCTACAGCATGCTGCTCCAGAACAGCGACGGCCAGGTGGAACCTTCCCATTCCATTTCCGCCGGGCTCGATTACCCTGGCGTGGGGCCGGAGCATTCCTGGCTGCAAAAGACCGGTCGCGCGCACTACGCCATGGTCAAGGACACCAACGCCCTGGAGGCCTTTCAGCGCCTGTGCCGCGCGGAAGGCATTCTGCCCGCGCTGGAGTCCTCTCACGCGCTGGCCTGGGTGCTGCAGCATCCCCACGCCTTTAAGGCCGGGGATCAGGTGGTGGTCAATCTTTCCGGCCGGGGCGACAAAGACCTCGGCATCGTCACCAAGGCTCTGGGGCGGGACGCTGCCGCCAGCGAGGTATAGCCATGCATCTGCTTGAACAAAAGATCCGCGCCGCCAACGCCGAGGGCCGTCCGGCCCTGATCCCCTTCCTTACCGCCGGATTTCCGGACCGCAGCGCCTTCTGGCCCGCGCTTATGGAGCTGGACGAAAACGGTGCGGACGTCATTGAAATCGGCGTGCCCTTTTCCGACCCTGTGGCCGACGGCCCCGTGGTGGAGGCCGCTTCCCGCCGCGCCCTCAGCGACGGCGTGAGCCTGCGCGGCATTCTTACCGCCCTGCGCGAGCGCAAGGGGCTGATCAAGGCCGGGGTGGTGCTCATGGGCTACGTCAACCCTTTCTTGCAGTACGGCTACGAAAATCTGGCCCGCGACGCGGCCCGCGGCGGCGTGCACGGCTTTATTGTGCCTGACCTGCCCCATGAGGAATCCGGCGCCCTGCACGCTGCCCTCAAAAAGGAAGGCATTGCCCTCATCCCCCTGGTGGGGCCCAATACCAGCGAGGAGCGCATGGCCCTTTACGCCGCAGAGGGCGAGGGCTACGCCTATGTGGTTTCGGTCATGGGCATCACCGGCGAACGCAGGGATCTGGCCCCGCAGGTCTCCGAGACCCTGCGCCGCGCCCGCTCCGCCTTTGGTCTGCCCCTGGCCCTGGGCTTCGGCCTGCGCGAACCAGGCCAGCTCAAGGAACTGCCCGCGGACGCGCAGCCCGACGCCGTGGTCTTCGGCAGCGCCCTGCTCAAGCACCTGGATGCAGGCCACAGCGCCGCTTCCTTCCTGGCCCGCTGGACTGGCCGCAAGGTGGAAGAATAGAGGAGTTCTTTCCTGGAATGCTCTGTCGGCTGCGCAAGCAGCCGCCCGCCGCAAAGGGGCAAGTGCAGCTTTGCCGCGGGTGAAGCGTTGGAGTGCGCGCCTTGCTTGCCCTTGAGGCCGTATGGTCTCAAGGGCAAGCTGCTTTGGGAGGGAACGTTCGCTTCGTTGTGGGGGAGGGGCCTGACGCAACCGCAACGCACAGCGAGTGCGGCGGAAGGCTGCCGCATGCGGGGCTGCGATTGCGGCGGCGCGGGCCGCCTTGCCGCCGCGGGCCTTCAGGCCAGGTCGCGGGCCATATCGCGTTCCGCCGCGCGGCGTTTGAGGGTCTCGCGGTGGTCGTGGAGCTTTTTGCCCCGGCCCAGGGCGATTTCCACCTTGACCTTGCCGCGGCTCATATAGAGGCGCACGGGCACCACGGTGAGGCCCTTTTGGGCCACCAGGCCGGCAAATTTGGCGATTTCGCGCTTGTGGAGCAACAGTTTGCGGTCCCGGTCCGGCTCCTGCGGGACATAGCCCGCGTTGCTGTAGGGGGCGATGTGCAGCGAGACGAGCCAGGCCTCGCCCCGGCGAAACTCCACATAGCTGTCTACAAAGTTGACCTTGCCCGCGCGGATGCTTTTTACTTCCGGGCCGGTAAGCGCCAGGCCCGCCTCGGTGAATTCCGAAAGTTCATAGAGGTGCCTGGCTTTTTTGTTCTGGGCGAGGGCGCTGTTTTTCTGGCTCATGGCTGACTGTGGGTGAACAGGCTGGTGGTGTGGAAGGCCAGCTCGTGCCCCAGGGATTGTTGCAGGGTTTCGCGCACCATGCGTTTGGAGGCGGCCACGTCCGTGCTCAGGAGCACGCTGTGGGCCAGGTCCATGCAGTCGGCGGCGTTGAAGTGGCGGATAAGGTGCTTCATGCCCGGCACAAAGCGCGGCGCGGCCGAAACCGTGTCCACGCCCATGCCCAGCAGCAGGGCCAGACCAAAGGGATCCGAAGCCAGCTCCCCGCAGACGGAAACGCCGATGCCCTCGCGGTGGGCCGCGTCGATGACGCGCTTGAGCGAGCGCACCACGGCCGGGTGCAGGGGCTCGTTCAGGTAAGCCACATGCCGGTTGTTGCGGTCTATGCCCATGATGTAGTGGATGAGGTCATTGGTGCCGATGCTGAAAAAGTCGCATTCGCGGGCCAGGGCGTCGCAGATCATGGCGGCGGCCGGGGTTTCGATCATGATGCCCAGGGGCAGGGCCGCCGCGTGGGGCAGGTTCTGGGCGCTGAGGTCCTGGTGCAGCTCCTGCATAATGCGGCGCACCTGCTGCACCTCGTCCATGGCGGCCACCATGGGCAGCATGATGGCCACGTTGCCGTTGGCCCCCGCGCGCATAAGCGCCCGCAACTGGGTGCGGAAGATGCCCTGGTGGCGCAGGCAGAAGCGGATGCCGCGCAGGCCCAGGGCCGGGTTGGGCTCCTTGAGCACGGCCTGGGCGTGGAGCATTTTATCTGCGCCCACGTCCAGGGTGCGGAAGACCACTTTTTGCGGGGCCAGCCTGCGGGCTACGTCGGCGTATTCCTGCAGCAGGTCTTCCTCCGTGGGCAGGCGGTCGGTAAAATAAGCAAATTCTGTGCGGTACAGGCCCACGCCGTCGGCGCCGCATTCCTGCGCGGCGGCGAGCTCCGAGGGGTTTTCCAGGTTGGCCTGCACGCCCACGCGCACGCCGTCGCACATCTCGGCGGGCCAGTGTGCGGCCTTGAGGGTGCGGGTTTCCCAAGCTGTGTAGGCATCCCGGCGGCTGGCGTAGCGGGCCAGGTCCGCCTCGTCGGGGCCCAGCAGCACGCAGCCGCCCAGGCCGTCCACGATGATGGGTTCCCGTTCCCGGGCAATGTCCACCAGCCCGGTAACGCCGGCCAGGCCCGGAATGTGCAGCCCGCGCGAGAGGATGGCCGTGTGGGAGGTGGGGCCGCCCTCTGTGGTGACAATGCCCAGCACCTTATCCAGATCCAGCTCCATGACGTCCGCCGGGGAGAGATCCTCGGCCGCCAGCACGCCGGGTTCGCTGCCCGCGTCCTGGGCCGGATCGGCGGAGAGCCTGTCGCGCAGGCGCAGCCCCACGGCGCGGATGTCCTGGGCGCGGTCGCGCAGGTAGGGGTCGTCCATGCCGCGGAACAGGGTGCAGAGCTCGTCCACCGTGAGCTTGAGCGCCCAGGCGGCGCAGACCTGCTTGCGCGCAATGCGCGCCAGGGCGGCGTTGAGCAGCTTGGGGTCGCGGACGATTTCCATCTGGGCGGCGATGACGTCGCGGTATTCCGCCAGGTCTTCGGGCACGTTTTCCATGGTGGCCTGCAGGGCGGCGCGCACGTCGGCGGCGGCGGCGCGCAGAACGTCCTGCTCGGCGGCGACCTGCTCCGCGCGGATGCGGCGTTCCTCATCCTGGCGCATGCGGTGCATAAAGCGCACCGTGCCAATGGCAATGCCGGGGGAAACGGGCGTACCAAAAAGAAGAGCGCGTGCCATGGTTCAGTCCTGAAGGGTGCTCAAAAAGCGGGCCAGCCCGCAAAGGGCTTCGCGGGCGTCCTGGCCCTGGGCCAGCAGGGTGAGCTCCGCATTGGCGGGCGGGGCCAGGGAAAGGATGTCCAGCATGCTTTTGGCGTCCACCTCGCCCGTATCGCTGATAAGCTGGATGGAAGCGGCATAGCGTTGCGCCTCTTGCGCCAGACGGGCCGCCGGGCGGGCGTGCAGGCCGTTGCGCAGGTTCAGGCACACCCGCAGGGCCAGCCCGCGCGGGGTTTGTTCGATGGCGTCTTCCATGGTGCTCCCTTTCCGCTGTCCGGCCCGCGGCCATGAGGCGGACAACGGCTTCATACTACATGCCAATCAGGCCTACGTCCATGAGAATCAGCACGCCCAGGGTGAGCGCCCAGAGCAGCAGGCGCGGCAGCCTGAGCCGCGCCACCAGCCAGGCGGCCGTAAGTACGGCCAGCGCGCCCAGCACATAGCCTGTCCAGGGGAAGGCGCGGGCGTCGCCCGGCAGAAGCCGCCAGATGACCAGGGCCGTCAGCACGGCGTTAACCATTTTGAGCCGGTCCACCCAGTTGATGAGGTTGAGCCGCCTAAGCCCCGCCAGCACGGCCATGCCGTAGCGCAGCCCGGCCGCGAAGCTGGCCGCGCGGAACAGCAGCAGCGCCAGAAACAGCGCCAGGGTGAACCCGGCCATAAGCCCCGTATGCCCCGCCAGCAGCAGGGCCACGCTCAAAAGTGCCCAGAGGGGCAGCAGCGTGCCGCTGAAAAAAGCGTCCCCCAGGGCGGAAAGGGACGTGGCCAGGGTTTCGCGCACCAGGCCCAGGTTGGCCGGGGGCAGCGCGCCCTGGGCCGCGCCTTCTTCCAGCGAGAGCAGAATGCCCACAAACAACGGCGCCATAAAAGGGTGGGTATTGCTGTGTCCGGCGTACCGGGCCAGGGCGCGCCGCAGATCCGCGGGCGCGGGATAGAGCCAGCGCAGGGCCGGTTCCAGCGCAAAGGCAAGCCCCACCTGCTGCATGCTTCGGGCCGTGTTGGCCGCATTGATGCAGCTGGTGCGCGCAAGACAGTTGAGGGCAATGCGTGTGGGGTACACCGGCGCTCCGTTCCGTGGGCGGGTAGGCGTTGGCGGTTGCGGCTTCCGCAGGGGCGGCTAGGCTTTCCCGGCGGGGCCGTGGGGCAGCAGGGCGTACAGTTCCTTGCCGTTCCAGCCGCGCACGGCTTCCTGTACCGTGCGGCAGGCAGCGCGCGGCTTGTCCCCCTGGGCCAGGGCGTCCGCCAGGCGTTGGCGCACCTCCGCCTCCGGGGTGCGGGCCGCGCTCTCCGGCGGCCCCACCACCACGGTGATTTCGCCCAGCAGGCCGTCGGGCAGGGCCGCAGCGTTTTCCAGCCGCAAAAGTATAAATTCCTCGTGTTCTTTGGTCAATTCACGGCAGACGGCCACCTGGCGCGGCCCCAGGATGGGCGCGGCCAGAAGCAGGCTTTCTTTGAGCCTGTCCTTGCGCTCAAAAAAAACCAGGGATCCGGGCGTCTGGGCGAACGCGCCGAACAGTGCGCGGCGGCCTGCCGCGTCGCGGGGCAGAAAGCCCAGAAAGCTGTAGGGCAGGGGCGGCAGCCCGGCGGCGGAAAGGGCCGCCGTGGGGGCCGAGGGGCCGGGCAGCGGGGACACGGCAAGGCCCGCTTCGCGGCAGGCGCGCACCAGCCGGTAGCCGGGGTCGGCCAGCAGGGGCGTGCCCGCGTCCGAAATAAGAGCCACGCTTTTTCCTTCGCGCAGCAGGCGCAGCACCGCGTCTTTGCGCTGCTCCTCATTGTGGTCAAAAAAACTCAGCGTGCGGCGTGCGGGAAGCCCGCACTGGCGGAACAGCGCTGCGGCGCGGCGGGTATCCTCGGCCAGCACCAGGTCGGCTTCGGCCAGCACGGCCCGCGCCCTGGGGGAAAGGTCACCAGGATTGCCGAGCGGCGTGGCCACGATCCAGAGACGAGGGGCAGACAAAGGCATGGATATAGTGCTCCAGGTAAAGATCCGTGCCCTGCCGCAGGGCGCAGACCAGGTCAAACCGGCAGGGCTGCTCCCAGGCCGCGTGGGCCGTGAGCCAGGCTGCGGCGGCGCGGCAGAGGGTGCGCTGCTTGGTCGGGGTAAGGGCGGCCGCGGGGCCGCCGTGCTCCGCATGGGCGCGGGTTTTTACCTCCACGAAGACCAGGGTTGCGCCGTCGCGGCAGACCAGGTCCAGCTCCAGCCTGCCCTGCCGCCAGTTGCGGTCCAGAACGGCGTAGCCCTTGCGGGCCAGCAGGGCGGCCGCCGCGTCTTCGCCTTCACGCCCCAGGCGCAGGTGCGCGGCTGCGGGGGCCTTTGCGGCAGGCTGCGTTTGGCGGCGCAGCCAGGGGAAAAGCCCGCCGGCGCTCACGGCAGCAGGCTCCCCTGCGCGGGCCCGGCCGCCGGCGGCCGCACCCCGGCAAAGGTCATCCGGTGCAGGGGGCAGGGCCCCAGGCGGCGCAAAGCCGCCAGATGCTCCCTGGTGCCGTAGCCTTTGTGCGCGGCAAAGCCGTAGCCCGGCCAGCGGCGGTCCAGGCGCGTCATGAGGGCGTCGCGGTACGTTTTTGCCAGAATGGATGCGGCGGAAATGGCCGGCACGCGGGCATCCCCGCGCACCAGCGCCTGCTGGAGCGGCAGAGGGGCGGGCTGCGCCGCATCCCGTTGCGCCCTGGCCCAATGGGCGGCCAGCAGGGCCGGGGGCAAGGTCTGGTTGCCGTCAATGCAGAGCAGCTCAGGGCAGAGCGGTTCCGGACCACGGCGCAGACAGCGCACGGCCCGGCACATGGCCTCAAAGGTAGCCTGCAGAATATTGATCTGATCGATGCGGGCGGGCCAGACCACGCCCAGCCCCCAGGCCGCGGCGCACTGACGGATGCGCGGGGCGAGGCGTTCCCGCGTGCGGGCGCTGCAGGCTTTGGAATCCGTAAGGCCCGGCAGATCGAAAACCGGGGGCAGGATGACCGCCGCAGCCACCACCGGCCCGGCCAGGCAGCCGCGTCCGGCCTCGTCTATCCCGGCCATAAGCCTGCCGTCCGGCAGGGGGGCTTCCGTTGCCGCTGCAGCCGCAGGACTGTCGGCGGCAACGGCCAGCAGAGAGAGAAACCGGGGACCGCCTGGAGCGGCGGCGGGCCTGGGCCCGTGAGCGGAACGCGGCATACTTTCCCCCTGGGGTAACGGCCTGGCGCGAAAAGGGACGCAACAAGCCCAGGCCGTGCGCCTTCTCTCGCGCCGTAAGGGCAGCGCTTTGGCGCGAGAGAAGGCCTTCAGGCCCTCAGGCCGCAGACGCGACAACGCGCCCGGCACACGGAAAACCGCAGCCGAGGCGCGCTGAAAAAGGAGAAGGACGCCGCCCGTCGAGGGTGCGGCGTCGCGGCATCAGAAGCGGCCGCGGGGCTTGATGCGGGCGGCCTTGCCCTTGAGCGCGCGCAGGTAGTAGAGACGGCTGCGGCGCACCCGGCCCTGGGCGATGAGCTCCACATGGTCGATGAAGGGCGAATTCATGGGGAAGATGCGCTCCACGCCCACGCCGTCGGAAACCTTGCGCACCGTGAAGGTGGCGCTAGTCGTGCCGCGTTTGATGCGGATGACGTTGCCCTGGAAGACCTGGATGCGTTCTTTTTCGCCTTCCACAATGCGCAGATGCACCTTCACCGTATCGCCGGAGCGAAAGGCGGGCATGTCCATGCGCATGTTTTCCTGTTCAATCTTTTTCATGATGTCCATGCTGATAACTCCTTGCGAATCCGGCGGGCGTCCGTGGGCGGGGCCTGCGCCGCGTTGCTTCAGTAATAGTCGCCCAAAATCCTGTCGGTCAAAATGGCTGCCGCGCTGCGCACCGAAAGGTGGTTATAGCCCAGGTAGCGCAGGGGGCGCAGCACGCCTTCACATTGGGCCAGCGCCTCAGGCGCGAGGCCCTTGGCCGTGCCCAGGCAGAGCATGACCGGCCCTGCCGCGCACCATTGCCGCACCGTTTGCGGCGTCAGGGGCGGCTCCCCCGGCCGGCTCTTCCTGTGGGCGGGCCATACGGCAGAGCTGCCTACCAGCCTGGGGCGTTGCCCGCTCCGAGCCGTTTGCCGGGCCACCGCTTCTTCCAGGGATGCGGCGGGGCACACCAGCCGCAGGGCTTCGGCCCTGTCCGCGTGGCCTGGGCCCGCCTCCCGCGTCCAATGCTGCAGGACTGTCTCCAGCATCTGCAATTGGTCGCGCAGCGGGGTGACCACATGGAAGGCGTCCAACGCATAGCTGCGGGAAATTCGGGCTATATCGTGAATGTCCAGATTTGTCAAAGAGGAAACGCCGGTTTTTTTTGCATCCAGCCAGACCGGGGCGTGCAGCAGGCAGAGCGAAAGGTTGCGGCCGGGCCGAAGGCGGGGTGTTTCGGCCAGGGTCTGGGCGTCCTCGCGGGTCAGGGGGGCTGTTTCCAGCAGGTCCGGGCGCACGGCCAGGGTGGCGCGCACGGCCTCGCGCCGCCGCCAGGCGGCAATGCGCGCGTGGTCGCCGCTCAGCAGCACGGGCGGCACGGGCCTGCCCTCCAGAACTTCGGGGCGGGTGTAGTGGGGGTATTCCAGCAGCCCGTGCGAAAAACTTTCTTCTTCGCCGGAGGCCTCCTTGCCCATAAAGCCGGGCACCAGGCGGGCTACGGCCTCCACCACGGCCAGGGCGGCCGTTTCGCCGCCGTTGAGCACGGCCTCGCCCACGCTGATGGCTTCCAGCGGAAAAATTTCGTTCAGGCGGGCGTCAATGCCCTCATACCGGCCGCAGATCAGGGTCAAGTGCTCTTCCCCGGCCAGCTGGCGGGCCAGGGCCTGGGTAAAAGGGCGTCCGCCAGGGGTGAGGAGCAGCATGCGGCCGGGCTTGGGGATGGCCCGCAGGGCGCGGGCCAACGGCTCGGCTTGCATGACCATGCCGGGGCCGCCGCCGTAGGGGCGGTCGTCCACATGGCGGTGCTTGTCCGTGCTGCAGGCGCGGGGATCGTGAAACCGGAAGTCCACGACGCCCGCTTCGCGCGCCCGGCCCAGTAGGCCGGCGGCAAGGGGGGAGGTGAAAAACTCCGGAAAAAGCGAGACCAGGTGGAAGCACGGCATGGGCGGAGAGTGCCGCAAAAGTCTGCGGCGTGCAAGCCCGGACAACGACACAGCAACATGCTCAGTCGGCAGGGATGAATCATTATATTTAGTAAAAATTTACTATTACTCATAAATATCATTGTCTGTATATGTTTGACAAGAAACCTTTTTATGGTATAATTTAAAATTGAAAATATATATATTTATCAGAATATACTTATAAAAAATTTTTGGAGACTGTTATTCATGAAATATACGCCGATAAGTTGGATAAATGACATCATTTATGTTTCTTTTAAAAGGCTTTCATTATTTGATTACTCTAAAAATTTATACTCATTTTTATGTATGCATATGGATGTGTCCTGTATTGGAATCTATTCATATATGGAAAATTCCATAACGCAGCTGTTCAAATATGAACCTTTTGCAAAAACAGAACAACAACATAAAGTGATTCATATTGACACGGCGCTGTTGCGGGATGTTTATGCCAGCCTTTCCGCAACAGACCGTTTGCACAAGGTTTTTATCTGTGAAAGCCGGGAAGACGGACCTGAAGCAAAAGTGATGACGCTCCTGCGCGGGAGGGCGGGAAGCTGTCTGCATATGCCGCTGGACTACGGCGACGTTTTGGGTGGTTTCCGCTTCATTAACCTTTATGCGGATCATGCCGGGGCGTATACGCAGCAGCAGTGCCTGTTATGCGAGAATCTGCAGCGCCCCTTGCGGGATGCCCTGACGGAGGCGCTGCAGCGCCGGGACTGCACGGCAGCGGCAGCGGCAGCGGCGCGGCTTCCGGCGTGCCCCACGCTGCAGGAAAGCGCCGCGCCCTACGGCGCGGCCTTCAAAACCCTTGATGCATGGACGGCTGACTATATCCGCCTGGTCATTCGCTACACCAACGGGCGCATCAGCGGCAAAAACGGCGCGGCCGTGCTGTTGGGCCTGCCGCCTACGACACTCTGGTCCAAAATGCGCAAACTCAAGATCAATCCGCGGCAATAAGGGGCGGGCGGTCATAGCGTCGGCCTGGCGGGCTGCGGCGCGCCCCATGGCCGCAAGAGCTGGGCTGCACGCGCCCCGGTGGGAGTCATGTTCTTGACGCGCTTCTTGCATCCATATTTAATTGTTAGATAAAGTACACTTGGCAGACCTCTTGCTATGAGAAGGCCGGGCGGTACGCCCGTGCGCTATCTGGAGGTATGCCATGTTTTTTTTGCTGGGGGGCCAGGATAAAAAGGCCCGCAAAGCGGAGAAGAAGAGCCGGTTGTCCGGCGCGGACAGCCATGTGCGCGAGGTTTTTCTGGCCGGGCGTTTTCCGGTGGTGACCACCCATCAGGTGGAAGGCCGCCGCATCGCCAAAGTGCTGGGCCTGGTCTGCTGCCGGGGGTTTGACTCGGAGGAGACCTTTTTCGGCATGGCCGCCAGGGCCATGAACAAAGGCGCGCAGGCCATCGTGGGCTATAACGAAAACGTGGCCTTTCACCCGGACGGCAGCAAGTATTTTTCCTGCTTCGGTACGGCGGTCATGTTTGAGTACGACCCCGAAGACCCCGACGCCTTGCCCTTGCTGCTGCAGCAGAAGTTCCGGGCGCAGGAGCAGACCGGCGTCAATGAAGTGATCTGAGCAGGGCTTCCGGCAGGCGGGCGAGCAGCTCGCCGATCGGCGTGCCGGGATTCGGGGCGCAGATCCCGGCCAGCCGACGCGCCGTTTGTGCGGCCGCCAGACATGCCCTGCAGACGGGAAGCCCGCCGCACAGAAAGGCCGTGACCAGGCCTGTCACCAGGTCGCCCGTGCCGCCGATGCATTCCATGGCCGCCACGGAAGGCGCGTCCACGGTGGCCGTCAGTGCGCCGTCGCAGATAATATGGTCCGCCCGGCCCTTGACAAGCAGGTTGGGCGGGCAGTTGCCATGGGCCTGTGCGCGGCGGATCAGGCCGGGCAGATCTTTTTCCTCCGCCAGCAGAAAGCCGCGCGTATAAAAAGGGTGGGGCGCGGTTTCGTCCGCCAGAAAGGCCAGCTCGCCCAGATCCGGGGTGAACAGGTCATAGGCGTCGGCGTAGCCGCTCATTTTGGCCACATACATATAGCCCGCGTCGGCCGCCAGCAGAGGGCGGACGGGCAGGGCCTCCACCGCCAAAAGCAGGCGGTTATGCCAATCCACGTCCGGGAAGAGGTAGTGGAAGGTCAGACCGCGCGGAGCCAGAGCGGGCAACCGACGCTCAAGGTGGGCATAGACGGCGCGGCTGCCTGCGCCGGAGCCCGTGTCCCCGGCCAGGAGCAGACGCGGCGGCGGAAAGCCCAGGGCGGCGCAGGCCAGCAGGGCGGCGGCCGCCAGGGCGGGCGTGCCGCGCTGCACCGGCGTGCGGAAGCCGTCGGGCAGGACAAGAACGCCATCTTCCACCACGGCCGGCGCGTCCAGGCCCGCAGTCAGGAGGGGGGCCGCGTCGTCCGGCAGGGTTCCCACAATGCACCACATATTTTCCTCCCTGGAGCAGATTACCTTTGAGAACAGGCATTCTCAAAGGTTACGACACGCTCGTTCCGGCGCTTACCGGCGCAAATAACTTGCGCTTACGCCTCCACGGCAGTGCAGCGTTGCAATGCCGTATTCAGGCATCGGGGTTGTCGTCCGCATCCCGGCGGCCCGCATCTTGGCCCGTCGGGCCGTCCTTTCCGCTGTTCCGCCCGCCGCAGTGCCCGGTCGCGTCCTTTGCCGCGCTTTGCCCGGCCATGACCGTTTTAAGGTGGTCAAAGGCCTTTTGCAGGCTGTAACAGCAAAGGGTCTGGCCCAGGCTCAGGGGGGCCGGGGCTGCGTCCAGGGTGCAGCCGCAGAGGCGGCTGGCCAGCCAGGGCACGTCCGGGCAGCCGCCGCCGGAAATGTTGACGATGCGGTTGTCCGCCGTGTCCAGGGTTATCTTCATGTTGGCCGCGCGGACCATGAGCCAGCGCCCGTCCACGCGACGGATCTGGAACAGGGATACGGGCTCCAGCAGCACATCGTGGGCGGTGACCGTCCGCAACGGGGCAAGGTCCGCTTCCTGCAGCAAGGTCAGCACGCGGGCCTGGAGCAGCAAGGGAAAAACCACCACCATGTCGCAGCCCGTGCGCAGTTCCGGGGGCGGCCCCTTGACCTCTACCTCCAGCCCGGCGGCCCGCAACAGACGTTCGGCCCGGATGACTTCGCCGGTGTGTTCAAACGTCAGCAGGCCACGGTCATTGCGGCTTTTGCGGCCGGCTTCCGCGGGCAGGCCGGGGGCCTGGGGCGGCGCTTTTGGCCGCAGAAGGGCGCGCAGCGCGCCGTGCAGGCGGGCCAGTGCGCCGCGGCTGGGCGGAAAAACGGGCATTGGGGCCTCCTTGGGGCCCCACCCGCGGCGCTGGCAGGATCGCGACGCGGGTGGGGATGGGAGATGGCGCGGAACGGTCAGGCTTTGCGGATTTCCAGGCGGGTCACGCCCAGGCCCTGGTCCGCGGCTTCCACCGCTTCCACCGTCAAGCCATGGTTGCGGGCGGCGCGGCTGACGTTTTCACGGCTGGCGTCGTTGTCCACCAGCACGCTGAAGGGCCCCTCGCCGCGTTGTTTGACGGCGGTGAGGAACATGAGCACAGGTTGGGGGCAGGAAAGCCCGCGGGTGTCGATGAGCTGCGACATTATGCGCCTCGCTTGCAGTTGGCGAATCCGATGCAGAGGCAGATGCCCAGACCGGCCAGAGTGGCGGCCATGCCGTGGGGGCCGATGCCCGCAGGGCTGGAGGCCAGGCCAAAGTTGTGGGCCACGGCCGTGCCTATGAGCAGCCCCAGGGCGAAGACGGCGGCATCGTTGTCGCCTTCTCCGGCCATGAAGAGCTGACGCCCGGGGCAGCCGCCCGCCAAGGCGAAGGCCAGCCCGGCGGTGGTCATGCCCAGGAAGTTCCAGAGATCGTCGGGCTGGGCCACTGGCTGGTTTTCAAAGCCCCAGTGAAAGGAGCCGAAGCCCAGGTTCAGGACCAGGGCGGCGGCCAGCATGGCCAGAAAGCCCAGGGCCAGGTGCCATTGGTTGAAAAGCAGCACGTCGCGCAGCGCGCCCATGGTGCAGAAGCGGCTGCGCTGGGCCGCAAAGCCCACGGCCAGACCGGCGCAGAGGGAGTAAATGAAGGGCGCGTGCTGAGAACCGGGGCCTTTGAGAGAATAGAACAGCACGCCGCTCTGGGCCTGCCCCGCTGTTTGCGGGTCGGCCAGGGCCAGGGCCGTGAGCCCCAGCATGAGGGCAGGCAGGATCAGGCCGGAAATGGCGTTCTGACTTTGGCTGCGGCCCAGGGAAAAACCCTTGCGGAAAAAGAGCGTGCCCGCGCCGACCCCGGCAATGAGCCCGGCCAGGCCGAACAAGGCGTGCGCGTCGCCGCCGGCCAGGCGCAGAATGACCCGCCAGGGGCAGCCCAGAAAGACCAGCGCGCCTATGCCGGCCACGGCCCCCAGTAAAAACCGGGTAATGGGGGCGGAGCCGCCGCGCGGTTTGTACTCGCCAAAAAGCAGGGCCGCGCCGAAAGCGCCCAGAACCATGCCCAGGATTTCCGGCCGCAGGTACTGGACCACAGCGGCCCGGTGCAGGCCCACGGCCCCGGCAATGTCCCGGTTGAAGCAGACCACGCAGATACCCATGTTGCCGGGGTTGCCGGCCTGCTGCAAGAGCACGGCCAGCACGCCGAACAACAGCCCCGTAGCCACTATGCCCGTGGTGGTGGCAAAAAAGTTGGAACCCGTTCTCATTCTCGTCTCCTTGGGTTGTGGTTGCGCCAAGGCTGTGCGCGTCAAGCCGGGAGGCTTGAGCGGACAGAGCGGCGTTGTCGGCCTCGGATTGGGCCGCAAACGCGGACGGAGAAGAGAATGACAGGCAGCTAGAACAGACAGGCAGCCCCGAAACCGCATCGCCGTCCGCATACGCTCCACGACGTGAAGCGTTGGTTGCTGCGTCAGGTTTTGCGTTTGGGCATGAGCGGTTCCTTACCGGGGAGAAGATTGTTGCGCGGCTGCGCTCAGACGGCGGGGGCCGCCAGGCGCACGGCGTCCTGGCCGTCGCGCTCCGTAAGCAGCACGTCCACATGTTCCTGGCGGCTGGTGTTGACCGTGCGGCCCACATAGTCCGCCTGGATGGGCAGTTCCCGGTGGCCGCGGTCCACCAGCACCAGCAGCTCCACGGCGCTGGGGCGGCCGTAGTCCAGCAGTGCCTCCAGGGCGGCGCGGATGGTGCGCCCGGTAAACAGCACGTCGTCCACCAGGATGACCACGCGCCCGTCCACCCCTTGCGGAATGCAGGATTGCCCGATGTGGGGCTTGCCTTCAAGGCTTGTCCAGTCGTCGCGGTAGAGATTGATGTCCAGAGAGCCCAGGGGCACGGCGCGGCCCAGGCGGTCGCCCAGCAGGGCGGCCAGGCGGCGGGCCAGATCCGCGCCGCGGCGCTCAATGCCCACCAGCATGACCTGGTCGCATTGGGCGTGGCGTTCCAGCACCTGCGAGGCCAGGCGGTCCAGAATGCGGGCTATTTCCTGAGAATCCAGCAGGGGGATGACGGGCATGCTTCCTCCGAATACGCTTCCTACACTACGCCGTTTTTGCCGCAAAGGAAAGCCCCCGTCGCCCTGCAAGGGCCTGGAGCGCCGCCCCTGCGGCCGTGCCACGGCCGCGCCGCGCGTCTTCCGGATTGACAAGCGCTGCCCATGACCTTAGTTACAAAGACACCAGAAACATGGAGGACGTATGATTGAACTGAGTGAAAGCGCCCGCAAGGAGCTTGACGCCTTCTTCGCGGACAAAAAAAAGGATCCCATCCGGGTCTATATGACCGCCGGCTGAGGCGGGCCGCGCTTGGCACTGGCTCTGGACGAGCCAAACGATCAGGATCAGACCGAAGAACAGGCCGGCTACACCTTTTGTGTCAATAAACCCCTGTTGGACCAGATTCAGGGCGTGAAAATCGACCTGACCTACATGGGCTTTGCAGTGGACCCCGTGGTGCCCTTTGCCTCCGACGGCGCAAGCAGCTGCGGCAGCTGCGGCGGCGGTTGCGGCAGCTAGGGCGCAAGGCGCGAAAACTTCCGCGCGGGCGGGCTTTTCCACTGGCAGGGTGACGCCGGGGCCGTTTTTCGGTGGCGTATGCCTCCATACAACCCTTGGGAGGAACCATGCTCAGCTTGAGTGAAAGCGCCCGCAAAGAGTTGGAAGCCTTTTTTGCGGACAAGGAAAAAAGCCCCATTCGCATCTATCTCGCCCCCGGCGGGTGCGGCGGACCGCACCTGGGCCTGGCTCTGGACGCCGTGGCCGACGATGATCAGAGCGAAGAGCAGGGCGGCTTTACCTTCTGCATCCACAAAGACCTGCTGGCTCAGGTGGAGGGCGTTGCCATTGACCTGACCTATGCGGGCTTCAGCGTGGAGCCCCAAAAGCCATTGCCCAATGCGGGCGGCGGGTGCAGCGGCTGCTCCGGCGGCTGCGGCGCATAGTCGCCGGCCCGACAGAACCTTACTACGCGCGGGGGCGGCCTCAGGGCCGCCTTTGCGTGTCCTTCCCCCAGGCAGCGATGGAGAATCTCAGCGCACTGCTTTCGTCCGACAACCGGCAGATATATCTTGAACGCAGCGGCCTGGCCACCCGCTGCCGTCTGGCCTGCGCCGCCGCGGCTTCCGGGCGCAGCGCGGTGCTTGTGGCCCGCGACAGAGAAGAATACGCCGCCGCGCGCGGGCTGCTTACCCTGTTCAGCCCGGAGCTTTCCCTGGCCGATCCCCCGCTGGAGCGCCCCGTGTGGGAAAGCCCCTGTCTGGGCCTGCCCGCGCCCCATCAGGGGCAGGACAACACCGCCTGGGCCGCGCGCCTGCCTGTTTTTTACGCCCTGACCCAAAAACGCCCGCGCTGCCTGGTCTGCGGGGTGGAAAGCCTGCTTTTGCGGTACATGAGCGTGGGTTTTTTTGCCGCCCGCAGTCTGGATCTGCAGCGGGGGGGCGAGCTTGCGCCCGATCTGGTGCTGGATCAGGCCGTGGACTGGGGCTATGCGCGCGCCTCCATGGTCACCCGGCCCGGCGACGTGGCCCGGCGCGGCGATATTCTGGACATCTTTCCCGTAGGTTACGCCCGCCCCGTACGGCTGGAGTTTTTTGGCGACACGCTGGAGGACATGCGTCTTTTTGACGCCGAAAGCCAGCGCTCCCTGCGGGATCTGGACGCCATCACGCTGCTGCCCGCCAGCCCTCTGGCCCTGGACGCGGCGGGCCTGGCCGCCGCGCGCGAGCGTTGCGACCGCCTCTTTGCCGAGGGCCGCATCGGCGAAAACGAGTGCTATTCCTTCAAAAAAGCTCTGGACGCCGGCGGGGCCGGGCTCTTGCCCGGCTGTCTGGACCCTTCCCCCAGCCTGCTGGAGGATTGGCTGCCCGGCGATTGCCTCTGGCTGCTGCCCGGCGAAGCCGACTGCGCGGATCTTTTGCGCGACGGCCGCGCCAACCTCAAAGAAAAGCTGGAGGCGGAAAACGCCCCTCTGCCGCAGCCCGCAAGCCTGGCCCTGCGCAAGCCTTCGCTGCCTGCGCCGTGGAACGGGCAGCAGCGCGTCTACGCCGAGCCCCTGGTTATGGGCGTGGAGGGGCGCGGTCTGGATTTTGCCGAGCGCGCGCTGCACGGCTTTACCGATCTTTTTCCGCTGCCCGGCGCGCAGGACAGGCCCTGGCAGCACCTGGCCGCGGGCCTCAAGGAATGGAGCGCCCGGCGGCGGCAGGTTGTGCTGAGCTTTGCCAGCGAGCGGGGCCGGAACAAGTTCCTCAAACTGGCCGCTCAGGAGGGCATTGTCCCCTCCCTGCGCTACGCCCCGGAGCAGCACGGGCTGTTCGCCTTGGTGGCCCCGTTCCGCGGCGGGGCGGAGCTGGCCTGGGACGACAGCCTGGCCCTGGGCGAGAGCATCCTTTATCCCAAGGCCGAAAAGGCCCCGCGGGCGGCCTCCCGCGCTTTCAAAGGGCTGGACAGCTTTGACGACCTGCGCCCCGGCGACCTTCTGGTGCACAAGGAATACGGCATCGGCCGCTTTGCCGGGCTGCACCACCTGGATCTTAACGCGGCGGCCAACGATTTTATTCTGGTGGAATACTCCGGGCGGGACAAACTCTATGTGCCCGTGGACCGCCTGGGCCTTTTGCAGCGCTTCAAGGGGGCCGAGGGCGTGGAGCCGCCCCTGGACCGTCTGGGCGGATCGGGCTGGGCCGCCGGGCGCGAAAAGGCCCGCAAGGCCATTGAAAAGATCGCCGCCGACCTGGTGGAAATGTACGCCTACCGCAAGGTGACCAAGGGCTTTCGCTATGATCCGCCAGGCGACCTCTACCACGAATTTGAGGCCACCTTCGGCTTTGAGGAAACGCCGGACCAGGCCCGCGCCATTCAGGAAGTGCTGGAGGATATGGACCAGCCCCGGCCCATGGATCGTCTGGTCTGCGGCGACGTGGGCTTCGGCAAGACGGAGGTGGCCCTGCGCGCCGCCTTCCGCGCCGCGGCTGAGGGGCGGCAAGTGGCCCTGCTCTGTCCCACCACAGTGCTGGCCGAGCAGCACTACCAGACCTTCCGGGCGCGGCTGGCGGGCTTTCCCGTCAATGTGGGCCTGCTCAGCCGCTTTGTGCCGCGCCCCCGGCAGAAAGAGGTGCTGCGCGCCGCCGCCGCCGGGCAGATCGACATCCTTATCGGCACCCACCGCATCCTTTCCAGCGACGTGCAGCTGCCCAACCTGACCCTGCTCATTCTGGATGAGGAGCAGCGCTTCGGCGTGCGCCACAAAGAAAAGCTCAAGGCCCTCAAAAAAAACGTGGACGTGCTCACCCTTACGGCCACGCCCATTCCGCGCACCTTGCAGCTTTCCATGTCCGGCATCCGGGAGCTTTCCATTATTGAGACGGCCCCCCAGGACCGCAAGCCCGTGGCCTCGGCCGTACTGCGGCGCGACGACGCCACCTTGCGCACGGTGCTGGAGCGCGAGCTTGCGCGCGAGGGGCAGGTCTTCTGGGTCTACAACCGGGTGCAGGGGCTGGAGCGCGTGGCCCAGTATGTGCGCGGGCTGGCCCCCGCCGCCCGTGTGGGCATGGCCCACGGCCAGATGTCCGAAACCGAGCTGGAAACCACCATGCACCAGTTCTGGCACGGGGAGCTGGACGTGCTGGTCTGCACCTCCATCGTGGAGTCCGGGCTGGATTTTCCCCGCGCCAACACCCTGGTGGTGGACCAGGCCCAGATGTTCGGCCTGGGGCAGCTCTATCAGCTGCGCGGCCGCGTGGGCCGCAGCGACAGGCAGGCCTACGCCTACTTTGTGGTGCCCGACGCCGAGCGCCTGACCCCTGTGGCTGAAGAGCGCCTGCGCATTATCCTGGATATGGACTACCTGGGCGCGGGCTTCCAGGTGGCCATGGAAGACTTGCGCCTGCGCGGGGCGGGCAATATTCTGGGCGAGGTGCAGTCCGGCCACATGTGCCGGGTGGGCCTGGATCTGTATCTGGAGATGCTGGAGGAAGCCGTGGCGCGCCTCAAGGGCACGCCGGAGGCCCTGGTGGGCGAAACCGAGCTCACCCTGGGGCTGCCCGCGCACATCCCCGCCACCTATATTGAGGACGGGCGCGAACGCCTGCGCTGCTACAAAACCCTGACCTCGGCCGTGGGCGGCGCAGCCAGAGAAGAAGCCGCCCTGGCCCTCCGCGACCGCTTCGGCCCCTTCCCGCCGGAGCTGCGCAATTTTCTGGCCGTGCTGGATTTTAAGCAGTTTCTGACCGAATTGCAGGTGCAGAAAGCCGACGTGTATGCGGACCATGTGCGCCTGATCTGGCCCGAAGGGCAGACCGCCGCCCGGCCGGAGCGCCTGGTGGATCTGGCGGCCCGCACGCCCGGGGCGCGTCTGTTGCCCCCGGCGGGCCTGTATCTGCCTTTGCCCCATGGCGCGGACGCGCCGCAGGGGCTGGAGAGCCTGCGCGCGGCCCTGGCCTTTGTCCGCGCCGATCCGGCGGCCTGACCGCCGCCTGCTGGGGGAGCAACCATGCGCGTACATCCCGCCGCCCCGCGCCGCAACATTCTGCCGGTCCTGGCGGCCTTTTGCTGCCTGTGCCTGGCGCTCGCGGGCTGCCTTGAGGCCCGCCTGCCCGAAGGGGTGGTGGCCACGGTCAACGGCGAGGCCATTTCCCTGCGCGGCCTGCAGGCGTTGCTGGACAGCCGCTCTGCCGCCCTGGGGGCCTTGCAGCGTCCCTCCCTGGAAAGCATGCGGCAGCGCTACGGCGAAGGCCTGGGCACGCTTATCGTCTGCGCCCTGGTGCGGCAGGATCTGCAACGCCGCCAGCTGGCCGTGAGCCCCGAGGCGCTGGAGGCGGCCATCGAAGCCGTGCGCCAGGATTACGGCGGCAAGGAAGCCCTGGACCGCTACCTGGCCGACGAGGCCCTGGACGCGGAAGAGTGGCGCGCCCTCATGCGCGACCACCTTTCCCTGGTCCAGTTTGAGAAGCTGGTGCTGGAGCCGGGCATCCGGGTGGGGCTGGACGAAGTGCGCGCTTTTTATCAGGACCACGCGAAGGATTTTGATCTGCCCCCCCTGTTGACCGTCTGTTTTGTGAGCGGCGCGGAGCGGCAGGCGGTGGAGGCTTTTTGCGGCGCATTCCCGCGTTTGCCCGCCGCGGGCGCGGAGGGCGCGCTGCGCCAGTGCCTGGAAGCCCGGGCCGAAGATTTGCCGCAGCCCTGGCGTAAGGCCGTGGCCGGCCTCAAACCTGGGCAGTGCGCCCCGCCCAGGGCGGAGGACGGCGGCTGGCGCACCGTGGCGCTGCGCGCCCGTAAACCCGCAGCGCGCCTGGGCCTGGCCGAAGCCTATGCCCTGGTGGAACAGGAGCTGCGGGAGCAGAAGCTGGACGCCGCTTTTTTACGCTGGCTGGAGGGGGCGCTGGCCCAGGCCCGCATCCGGGTATCCCCGGATCTCAAGGCGGATCTGCTGACGCCGCCTTCGGGCCGGAAGAACGGGGCGGAGGATAACGGCCCGGAGCAGGAGCCTTAGCGGCGGCGTTGCATACGGCGGCAATTTGGGCTAAAAACGGCAAGATTTGGCTGTTCCGGAATACTCCGGCGCAGCTGCAAAGGGAGAGCGCATCGTGAAAAAAACACTTGTTCTGCTGCTGGTCGCCTGGCTTGCGGTTGCGGGCGCGGCCCGGGCCGCCCAGCTCAACAAGGTGGCGGCCGTGGTCAACGGGCAGGTCATCACCATGTTTGACCTGCAGAAAAACGCCCTGCCGGATCTGGCCCGCGCCAGGCTTAATCCCAACGACCCCAAACAGGCCAAGGCCGTGGACGCTGTGCTGCGCAAGGTGCTGGACATGATGGTCATGGACATCCTCATCGCGCAGGAGGCCAAGCGCCTCAAGGTCAGCGTTGCGCCGTCCGAGGTAGACAACGAGCTTACCAAGATCATGCAGGCCAACCGCCTGACCAAGGAGCAGTTCGAGCAGCAGCTGGCCCGGCAGAAGAGCAGCGTGGCCGAGCTGCGCGGCACTATAGAAAGAGGCCTGCTGCGGCAGAAGATTATGGGCATGGAGGTGGGCCGCAAGGTGGTGGTCACCCCGGAGGAAATCAAGGCCTATTACGAGGCCCACAAAGACACCATGTACAACCGCACCGGCCTGCACATGGGCCTTTTGGTCTACGCGCCCAACGTCAACGCCGCCGCCATCGCCGCCCAGATCAGATCCGGCGCGCTCAGCTTTGAGGAAGCCGCCGGAAAGTATTCCATCGCCCCCAACAAAGACAAGGGCGGCGACATGGGCGTGGTGGAGTGGGAGCGCCTCAACCCCGAATGGGAGGCCCGTCTGACCAAAATGAAGCCCGGCGACGTGACCGAGCTCTTTGATCTTCAGGGCCGCAAAGCCCAGGTGCATCTGTTCCGTCCCGGCGGCGGCGGCGCGGAACTGCTCACCTTTGAGCAGGCCAAGCCGCAGATTGACGCCATTTTGCGGCAGCCCAAGGCCATGGAGCGCTTTGAGGAGTATTCCACCCAGCTGCGCAGCCGGGCCGTCATCGATATCCGGCTGTAACGGGCCGGCTTCCGGCGCGGGCGGAACGCGCCGGGACGTGCGTCTTTACCCGCGCCGGGGGCGGCGCGCATCCGCATACCGAGGCATGGCATGACCTTAGAGGAACTGGGCGCGGCCCTGCGCGCCGAACGCGAAAAGCGCGGTCTGAGCGTGGACGATGTGGCCGCGCGTCTCAAAATCGGCGTGCGCCAGCTGCGTGCTCTGGAGGAGGGCGATACCGCGGGTCTGCCCCATCCGGCTTACGCCAAGGGGTTTATCCGCTCTTACGCCGCCTATGTGGGCCTGGCGGCCGAGGAAGTGAACGCGGCCCTCACTGCCCTGAACAGCGCCCTGGACCCCACGCCGCCCCAGAGCGTCTATGAGCCGGAACGCCTGCTGACGCCGCACCGCAATCTCAAGCCTTTTCTGGCCCTTGCGGCCGCGCTGCTGCTGGCTGGGCTGGGCTGGCTGGCTTGGCGGCAGGGCGCGCTGGACTTTCTGACTTCCCAGACCCGTCGCCTGGCCCAGCCGACGCCGGAGGCCGAGGTCGTCCCCAGTCGGGAGCGCGCCGTGCCTTTGTCCGCCGCGCAGTCTCCGCAGGTGGCGGAAGCGCCTGTGCCTGCGCCCCAGGCGACGCCCGCACCCCAGCAGCGCGCGCCGGAAGGCGCGTCAACCGACGCAGAGCCCGGCACTGCCGGATCGCCTGCGGCGGCCGCAGCAACGGCCCGCGAGGCGGTTCCCGCGCTCGTGGGCACCCCCGGTTGGGGCGGCCAGCCGGCTGCGACGCCCGCCGCGTCAACCGGTCAGGGGCAGGCCGGCCAGGGGCAGAGCAGTCAAGCCCAGGCCGGCGAAGAGCAGGGCGGGCCGCACAAGGTCATCCTCACCGCTCTGGAAGAATGCTGGGTGCACTCCAATGCGGACAGTACCGACACCCGCCAGTTTTCTCTGCGCAAAGGGGACACCTTTGCCCTGACTTTCAGCAAAAGTCTGGAGCTCAAGCTGGGCAACGCCGGCGGCGTGCGCCTGCGCTACGACGGCCAGGATCTGCCCCCGGCAGGGCAGAGCGGCCAGGTGCGCACCCTCCGGTTTCCCCCGCCAGCGCAGCCATGACGGAATGGGCCGACAGCGCGCTGGTGCTGCGCATGGGGCACTTTCGCGAGGCCGACCTCTGGCTGAAGGTGCTCTGCCGCGGGCACGGGCTGCTGACCCTGTTCGCCTTCGGCGGCAGCCGCAGCCGCAGGCGTTTCTGCGGCTGTTTGGATGTGTTCAACAGCCTGCACTGTCGGGTCAGCGCCTCTCGGCGCGGCAATTTTCTTAATCTGGAAGAAGCTGTGCTGCTGGACGGGCCGCAGGCCCTGCGCGGGAACTGGCGGCGCATGGGGCTTGCGGCCAACTGCCTGCGTTTTATGGAGGCCATGGGCGTCACGGCTGAAAGCGCGGCCGAAGCCTATGCCCTGGCTGAGGATCTGCGCCGCACGCTGGAAACCGCTGTGGAGTTGCCGGGGCTGTTCCCCTTGTTTTTTCGTCTGCGGCTGGCCGGGGCTTTGGGGTTTGCCCCCAATCTGGAGCGCTGCGGCCAGTGCGGCGCGCCCCTGGACGCGGGCGGGCAGTTTGTGGTGGACGAAGGGCAGATGCGCTGTCCGGCCTGCCGCGCGGCGGCGGGGCCTGCGCGTTACGGCGTGGAGCTGCGGTCCGCCGGGCTTGACCTTTTGCGGCATGTGCAGCAAGAATTGCCCTCCGGCTGGCGCGCGGCAGCGCTGCCTGCGGAGGAACGCCGGGCCTGCGCCCGGGCGATCGACGGTTTTGTGCAGTACCACCTGGGGCTGGCCTGGGAAGAGGGCTTTTTTCGGCGCGTCTGAGGGCGCGGTCCCCCGTTCCTTTTTGGGGAAGCGGGGTTACGGCAGAACAAAGGACACGGCATGTACTTTCAGGACGTCATTCTGACCCTGCAATCCTACTGGGCCCGGCAGGGCTGTGTGGTGGAGCAGCCTTCGGGCGTGGAATGCGGCGCGGGCACCTTTAATCCCAACACCTTTTTGCGGGTCATCGGGCCGGAACCCTGGAGCGTGGCCTATGTGGAGCCTTCCCGCCGCCCCACGGACGGCCGCTACGGCGAGAATCCCAATCGTCTGCAGCGCTACTTCCAGTTTCAGGTGGTGCTCAAGCCCTCGCCGGACAACGTGCAGGATCTCTACCTGGAAAGCCTCCATGCGCTGGGCATCAATCCCGCGCAGCACGACATCCGCTTTGTGGAAGACGATTGGGAATCCCCCACCCTGGGGGCCTGGGGCCTGGGCTGGGAGGTCTGGCTCAACGGCATGGAGGTCAGCCAGTTCACCTATTTTCAGCAGGTGGGCGGCATTGACCTCAGCCCCGTGAGCGTAGAGCTGACCTACGGGCTGGAGCGTCTGGCCATGTACCTGCAGGGCGTGGAGTCTGTTTACGACCTGGCCTGGAACAAGAACGTGACCTACGGCCACATCTACCACCAGAACGAAGTGGAGCAATCCCGCCACAATTTTGAAGCCAGCGACGCCGCCATGCTGCTGCGCCACTTCAACGATTTTGAAGGCCAGTGCAAAGCCATGCTGGAGCTGGGCCTGCCCTGGCCCGCCTACGACTACTGCCTGAAGTGCTCGCACACGTTCAACCTGCTGGACGCGCGCGGGGCCATTTCCATTACCGAACGCACGGGCTACATCGGCCGGGTGCGCGCCCTGGCGGCGGGCGTGGCCCGCGCTTACGCGGCGCAGCGCGAGGAACTGGGCTATCCCATGCTCAAAAAGGACGCGAGGTAAGCCGTGGCCACCTTTGTGCTTGAAATCGGCAGCGAAGAACTGCCTTCCCGTTTTCTGGCTCCGGAAGAGGCGGAACTGACCGCCCGTTTTACCGCCGCCCTGGCCGAGGCCGGCCTGGAGCACGGCGCGCTTACGGTCATGAGCACCCCGCGCCGGGCCGTGGTGCTGGTGGAAGATCTTTCTCCGGTGCAGGCCCGGCGCGAGGAAGTGATTACCGGCCCGCCCGCCCGCGTGGCGCGCGATAAGGACGGCAAACCCACCAAGGCCCTGGAGGGCTTTGCCCGCACCAACAACTGCGCCGTGGAGGACGTTTTTACCCTCCAGACGGAGAAGGGCGAGTATGTGGCCGTGCGCAGGCAAAGCGGCGGCGCGTCTGCCGGGGAACTGCTGGCCGCCCTCTGTCCGGCCGTCATCACGGGCCTGCCCTTTGCCAAGCGCATGCGCTGGGCGACCTACAGCCTGGCCTATGCCCGGCCCCTGCGCTGGATCGTCGCCCTGCTGGACGACCAGGTGGTGCCCTTTACCCTGGGGCCGCTGGCCTCAGGCAGGGAAACCCGCGGCCACCGCATCCACGGCCCCGGTCCCTTTGCTGTGGCCCACGCCAAAGACTTCTTGTCCGTGCTTACGGGCCCGTGCGGCATTACGCCCGATCCGGCGGAGCGCCGCCGCATCATTGCGGCGGGCGGCGAGGCCCAGGCCGCGGCAGTGCAGGGCAAGGTGCTCTGGAAGGATAGCCTGCTGGACGAGGTGCAGGGCCTTACGGAGCATCCCGTGCCCCTGCTGGCGGATTTTGATCCCGCCTACCTGGAGGTGCCGCGCGAGGTGCTGCTCACCAGCATGGAAAGCCACCAGAAGAGCTTCGGCATTGAGGGGGCGGACGGGAAGCTGCTGCCGCACTTCCTCACGGTGCTCAACCTCACGCCCCAGGATATGAGCCTGGTCAAGCACGGCTGGGAACGCGTGCTGCGCGCCCGCCTGGAGGACGCCCGCTTTTTCTGGCGCGCGGATCTGCGCGAGAATTTTGACCACTGGCTGCAGAAGCTGGATGCGGTCATTTTTATCGGCGGGCTGGGCAGCATGGGCGACAAAACCCGGCGTCTGGAGGAGCTCTGCCGCTGGCTGGCCGGGGCCTGCGCGCCGGAGCTGAGCGCGGAGGAAGCGGCCCGGGCCGGGCGGCTTTCCAAGGCTGATCTCGTCAGCGCCATGGTGGGCGAATTTGACACCCTGCAAGGCGTCATGGGCGGCATCTACGCCGCGCGCAAGGGCGAAAGCGCCACGGTGGCCGCCGCCTTGGGCGAGCAGTACCTGCCCGCCGGGCCCGATTCTCCCTTGCCGGCCAGTCTGGGGGGCGCGCTGCTCTCCGTGGCGGACAAGGCGGATACCCTGGCCGGCTGCTTCGGGTTGGGCATGGCCCCCACCGGCACGGCGGATCCCAACGGCCTGCGGCGCTGCGCCTTGGGCATTATCCGCATTATGCTGGAATTCGGGCTGCGCCTGGACGCGCGTCAGCTGTTTGCCAAAGCCCAGCAGCTCTACGGCGACCGGCAGTGGAAGCTCCCGCCCCACGAGGCCCTGGACAAGCTCATGGACTTTTTCACCGCCCGACTGCGCAACCATTTTATGAGCCAGGGGGTGGACACGCCCCTGGTGGACGCGGCCCTGGGCGCGGGCGCGGCGGACGTGCGCGACTGCGGGGCGCGGCTTGCGGCCCTGACTGCTTTCAGTAAGGAGGAAGGCTACGCCGCAGCGGTGCAGACCTTCAAGCGGGTGGCCAATATCCTGCGCAAACAGGCGCAGGATGGTCATTTGGGCGGGGACGTGCCGGACCACTGGGATCCCGCCCTGCTGCGCGAAGAGCCGGAAAAAGCTCTGGCCGCGACGCTGGAGGCCCTGTTGCCCCGACTGGATGCCCTGTGGACCGCAGGGGAGCACAAAGCCCTGCTGGACAGCCTGCGCGAGGTGCGCCCGGCCGTAGACGCCTTTTTTGACGGCGTTATGGTCATGGCCGAGGACGCGGATCTGCGCCGCAACCGGCTGGCCATGCTGCGGGCGCTGGGCTCGCGCTTTGCCCGGCTGGCGGATTTTGCCGCCCTGCAGCAGTAGCCCTGCGTCAGAGCGGCCTGTACTGTGCCGGGAAGACTGCCGCCCGCACGGTTTCTTGACATGCCCGTTGCGTTGTGCTAACAGCACCAATTCGCCCATTGAGCGATACGACCAACAAGCGATCACGGCTTGCACGGCAAGCCTAACAGAGCGGAGGATATACCGTGGCCAACCATAAGTCTGCCCTTAAGCGTCACAAGCAGAACCTGCAACGCGCGTCCCGCAACCGCGCCGCCCGCACCCGCGTGAAGAACGCCGTCAAAGAGGTGCGCGCCGCCCTCCAGAGCAACGACAAGGCTCAGGCCGGCGAAGCCCTGGTGGCCGCCACTTCCGTGCTGTCCAAGGCTGCCGGCAAGGGGGCCCTGCACTGGAAGAAGGCCGCCCGCAAGATTTCGCGTCTGGCCCGCGCCGTCAACGGCTTGGACGCTGCCGAATAGGCAGGCCGGTTGCGCCCGTGCGGCACGCGCGTGCGGGCGCCCCGTGGGTTGTTGGGCCCGGCGTTCTGCGGCTGTACGGGCAACGGCAGGATGGTTTTTGATGACCTCCGGCCCGCATGGCGCCCGGTTCTTTCTGATGCCGTTGCCGCTGTGCGGCGTCCGCTACTAGAGCAGATTAACTTTGAGCATCTGTATTCTCAAAGTTAACGGCACGCTCGTTTCGGCGTTTAACCGCGCAAATAAATTGCGTTTACGCCTCCACAGCGGGCTTCTGCTCACGCAGCCGCCAGGGCATTTCAAAGTTGAAATACCCTAATCGTTGCGGCAATCAGCCCCTAAAGCCGGCCCGCAGGCCGACGGGCTGGCGGCAGGCGGGAATCTTTGCGGCGTGCGGGCAAAACCGGCGCCTAGCGTAAAGACAGCGGTGCGGTTGCCTTGTGCCGGCAGCCCCTAAAGCGGCAGGACGCAGCATGCGGTACTGCGTGGGCGGGGTTGCATTTGCGTCTGGCACCTTACGGCGCCGGTGCGTCCGCCGTGGCTTGACGCGCGAAACGGGTTCCAGAACGCCAGCGTTCTTGCAGCCTGATAACGCTTCAAGATTTTAGAAAAATTTTTGGGAAAAAACTTGACGCCGCCAACGGCTTAGGATACTTTCCCTCTCGTTGACGCGCTCGTAGCTCAGCTGGATAGAGCAACAGGCTACGAACCTGTAGGTCGGGAGTTCGAATCTCTCCGGGCGCACCAGTAAAATCAAGGGCTTACGGTTTACAATACCGTGAGCCTTTTTTTTGTTCCAGCCATGAATCCAACCTCAACACTAGGGGAGCGACAAGATTGGCACTGACATTATGAGGGCGATCGCGCCCGCGCGCCCGCGCTGGGCGTTGGTTTTGGGGCCGCGACCAGGCCAAAACAAAAACGCGCAAATTATCAGCCTCTCGGCCGATGTTTGCGCGTTTTTTGCGCCACAGTTGGCACTAATCTGGCTCGCTATTTATACTCGCGGCCGCACCAGATCACTTGCCCAATGACGCGGAAGGCGTCGCCGTTCTGCCCGCGGATATCAAGCTCTACTGGCTGATAGGCGGGGTTGACGCTCTTTAGTACAAGTTTCCCAGGTAGTTTATCTATTCTTTTCAGATAAATTGCATCTTCAAAGCCAACGGCAAAAATTCTTCCTGCTCTAATATCCTTCTTGCTTTGGTCAAGAAGAACAACATCATCATTCATAATCTCAGGCTCCATGCTGTCCCCCTCCACGCGCATCATCACCATGTTTGCCGGGTTGCCCTTGCGGTGCAGAAAGTCAGAGCGGAAGGCATAGCTCCGCTCAATATCCCCGTCCACTTGCAGACTGCCAGTACCAGCAGATAAGCGCGCTTCAACCATTGGAACCATAATTAAATCAACATCGCAGACACTTTTAGCAAGGCTTTGGGGATCCGCGCCATCGGTCATAGAGCCGACACCAAAAAGGAGCCAGTCAGCCCTGATCCCTAAAAGGGAGCAAATTTTTTTAAGTGTCTCGAATTTGGGTTCATTCCTGTCCCTTTCATAGTTTCCAAGTGTCACCTGAGGGATACCAAGGCGCTTGGAAAACTCCGCCTGAGAGAGGTTACCCCGCACCATCTTTAATCGCTGGCCAAAACTATCCATAGGTAAAAGTTCCTGCCCGAAACTATTACCTTGTGCCTTTCTGTTTTGATTTTATAACCCATTAAGAAATATTAATATTTCAAAATAGAGGTAAAAGTTAACTTTTACCTTCTTTTTGGGTTGACAAATCTTTCAAAACGAAAGAAGAGTATAGCACGGGCGGTTAAGTTACGCACGCAAAACGAAACTAACAGCCCGCCGCCGGTAGGGTCAACGTCCAGGCAGAACCAAATCAACGACACATCACATTTTTTTTTAGCCAACCAACCTAGGCCGCTTTTTCATTATTAGGCGGCCACCTTCATGGCCTTAAAAACGCGCACGCGGTCCCAGGTTCCGCCGTTTTTGGTGACTATGCCCTTTTTGTTGAGGGCGTCAGCCACCTGCTGGTAACTCTTCCCGGCGTCCTTTAAGCGACGCATGAAGGCCATTGCGGCCTGTTCCGTCTGGCTAGGAACCAGTTTGTTGCCGCGCCTCTGGTAGCCGAACGGGGCAAAGCGGCTAATCACCTCACCCTTTTCCTTTTTGCGGGCCAGGGCGGTTCTGGTGCGCTCACCAATGACGCCGCGCTCCATTTCGCCGATTGCGGCCAGCAAGGTGAAAAAGAAGCGGCCCATTGCGCTTTGTGTGTCCAGCGATTCTTGGATGCTGTGCAGCGCCACGCCTTTCTTGTCAAAACCCTGCGTAGTCTGGAGGGCGTCCACAGTATTGCGGAACATGCGGTCCAGCTTGAGGATGACGACGGCCTCAACCTCCCCCCTGTGGACTATCTCCAAAAGGCGCTGCATCCCAGGGCGCTTCAGACTTTTGGCCGAAATTCCAGCATCCTCTATGACTTCCACAAGGGTGAGATCCTTCAACGTGGCGTAGGCTTCAATCTTCGCCCGCTGCGCCTCAAGGCTGATGCCCTTTTCGGCCTGGCCCTCTGTTGATACCCTGATATACCCCACTGCTTTTTTCATAGCTGGACTTCCTTTGTCCTTTCGTTTGGTTCGTTAGGCCTGTTCTAATATACCATGCCATTGACGTCAATAAAAATTCTGGTATGTTGGAACAAAAAACGGTGGGACAATTATGATAGCTAGCAATTTAAAGATATTGATGAAAGAAAAAAAAGTCACAGTGCGAGCACTTCAAGAACAAACAGGTCGTGCGCTAGAAACACTTCAACGCGCCCGTGGCCCGCTGATCCGTGAATGCCGCCTATCTACCCTTGAGGCCATCGCCGGGGCGCTGGGGGTGAAAGTGAAGGATTTATTTGAGGAGGTGGAGGAATAAAAAGGCATATACAGAAAAAAGCCCCGGCGGGAAATATCCTACCGGGGCATATTCTATCTCTGGCCGATTTATTTAGTGCGGCTTGTGGTTGCGGGTCAGGTAAACGCCGTAGGCGAACACGCCAGCGCAAACGATAGTTGCTAGAATCCACGTTGTCATTGCTGGCCTCCTTTCTTGGTAAGGTAAAGGCTGGCGGCAAAACAGGCCAGACCTAAAAACACGCCGTACCCAACTCCCTGGAATAGCCCAACGGCCATAGACGCAACGCTCATTTTTTCCAGCCAATCGGCAAGGCGCTTAACCATATTTACCTCACCCACAATGTAAACAGTACCTCGCACCATGTCCATGAAAATCTAGCCATTTTGCGGCCTTTTTTGCAGGCAGCCCTTGAATGCCTCGCGAATTGAGCTTTCTTCCACTGTGGGCAATCCTCATGCGAAATTTCGGTATATGGCTAGGTTGGGCTACTTTTGGAGCTCGGAAAGGCGCTTGATACGGCCGTCCACCACCATCTTCCTGAGGTCTATTTCCCCGGCCTGAAAAAGCTCAAAGCGGGTCTTGCCCAGGATGGACCGCACAAAGGCCGGGTCTTCTTTCAACTGCCGCTTGAGCCATTGGCTATAGTTTTCGGTAGTGTGCTCCACGGCGCTCACTTTAAACTTGGTGGACGTGCTTCCGTCACGATGGTGGACTGTGCGTTCCTCGTGTTTCACGGCAGGGCGCTCAACTGGGGCGGCGGCATCGGCCTCGTTCACCACGGGCACATATAAGCAGCGGCAGGAAAAATGCCGCGGGAGGTTGGGGCGTGGTTTGTCCACAGGGAAGAAGCGATTGTCGTCAGCGCCGCAAACGGGGCAGGTGCGTCCGTCTAGCGTCGCAACGTACTGCCAGCCCTTGAGCATGTCGCCCACCAAGCGTTCGGCCGCCGTGTCGCGGGCGTAGTTTGAAGCGCTCATCAAAAAGGTGCGGGCCAAATTGTTGAGGCCGGCGATGCTGCCTTCAACGCCCTGTGCACGGAGCAGTGTAGCGGTTTTTCTCGTGCCGTAGCCCATAATGAGGGCTTCGCGCCCAGCTGCCACGATGCGGTCTGCCGTTCCCCGGCCCAGGGTCTTGAGCCACTCGCTCAGCAGAAGTCCGTCCACAGTGTGAGAGGCTGCCCAGGCCGTCACCATGCCAACAGTGACGTTTGTTGCCCCGCCGCCGATACCGAAAAGAGTCTTCAGGCTCGTTTCCTGGGCGCTGGCGGCATAAGCCATAGTATCGGCCGCGGCGTCCTCCACCTGGGAACCCATGCCCGCGTAAACCTCGTCGATAAGTTCATCAACGGCCTCGCGCTGGGCCTCCAGGTAGGCGCGCCGCCGGGTAAGGGGCTGGGCATCCCAAGAGTCGCTCGTGAGGCGCTTTTCCTGCAACTCCGCTAACTTGGCCAACAGCTTGAAGCGCACATTTTCAAGGGTCCGTACCAACTCGTCAGATAAGGCGTTGGCGCGGGCCTCAACGCGGTGGGCCTGCTTCAAAATGTCGTCATAAAGCTGCTCTTGAGGTTTGGGCACTCGCTCTTCTTCTCCTGTGGATGCAGAACGGGGGAAGCACAGCCTCCCCCGTGTTTTCGGACTCTGGGCGGTCCGGGCCTGCCTTTTCGCCCAAGGAAAGGCGCGTCTACGCTTATTTAGGAGCGGAATGACTTTCGTACAGGCAGTGCCAATAGGCGCTTTTGTCTGACCGACACGGCTCCAATTTATTCGGCACTCAGGCGCGCGGCGGCTTTCGGGTGGAACACGGCGACGCCGCAAATCCACTCAATCAAAGTTTCATACTGGGTGCGGTTCAGCCCCAGGTCGATAACTTCCATGCCGCCAGCTTGCAGGCCGGAAACGTATTCTTGCACGCCGAAGCGCAGGGCGTAAATCTCGCCGTCAGAAAGGATGGCGTTGCCGTCCTTGTCCTCCTCCACCACGCCAATGGGAATGCCCGCATAGGCGTTGACTTGACGCCCAAAGGCATCATTGACCACCTCCGTGGCCTGCCCGGCGGCGCGCATAAGGGCATTAATCTGGCGGCGCGTGGTCTTGTTCATAAACAGGGCCGTTGGCGCGCCCACCACAGCGTCGATAAGCTCATCCACCTTGTCCAGAGTCAAGGCATCGGAATAGGTCAGAGCTTGGTCGCCGGTGACGCGCTTTTCCAGGCCGTCAAATTCTGTGGCGCTGGTGGTGTTGTCGCCCTTGAAAAAAGTCTTGGTGAAGGTCAGAGAGGCCGCCTTAGCCTTCATCTGGTCGTGGATGGCGCGAATGTTATTGACGCTACCCTGGGTCTTGACCAGGGCGCGGTCTACGCTGGAAAGGTAATCTTCCCATTTTTAGGAGCGATTACAAGTAGAGCCTAAGACACCTGTGCGAGCTTCATGGCGGGAGTTATGCCGCCAATGCCCATGTTGGGGCGCTCGTTATTATAACTCCAGAGCCATTTGGTGGCAAAATCCTGTATTTCTTCAAGACTTTCAAAGAGATAGTGGTTGAGCCAGTCATAACGCACTGTTCGGTTATACCGCTCGACATACCCATTTTGTTGCGGATTCCCCGGCTGGATATACCGCAGGCGGATTCCTCTCTGCCCGGCCCAGGTTTGCAGCTTGGCGCTGACATATTCCGGGCCATTGTCACAACGGATCTCTTTGGGGCAGCCACGCCATTCAATAATC